>QCFS01000001.1 GCA_003278365.1 Prochlorococcus sp. AG-363-M17
GCATTGTTATTGGCGAAGGGGAAAGGGATGAGGCCCCTATGCTCTATATCGGTGAAGAGGTCGGTAGTGGCACTGGCCCAGGCGTTGATTTTGCAGTTGACCCATGTGAGGGAACAAATCTTTGTGCCAATAGTCAGAGAGGATCTATGGCTGTTTTGGCAGCATCTGATCGAGGCGGATTGTTTAATGCTCCTGATTTTTATATGAAAAAGCTTGCAGCTCCTCCCGCTGCAAAAGGCAAAGTAGATATCAGAAAATCACCAACTGAAAACATACAAATTCTCAGTCAATGTCTTGGATTAGCGGCTAGTGAACTTACCATCGTAGTGATGGATAGAGCTAGGCATAAAGATTTGATTGCTGAGATACGTTCTACCGGAGCAAGGGTTCAGCCAATCTCAGATGGTGATGTACAAGCAGCCATTGCCTGTGGTTTTGCTGGTACCGGTACTCATTGCCTGATGGGCATCGGAGCTGCTCCTGAAGGGGTGATATCTGCAGCAGCGATGAGAGCACTTGGCGGACATTTTCAAGGTCAGTTGGTCTATGACCCTGCAATCGCCCAAACCACAGAATGGGCTGATTACACGAAGGAAGGAAATATCGCCAGACTTAATGAAATGGGTATCACTGAAATTGACAAAGTCTATGAGGCTGACGAATTAGCCTCAGGCAAGAACGTCGTTTTTGCAGGAAGTGGAATTACGGATGGGCTTCTATTTGATGGAGTGAAGTTTGAAAATGATTGCACTCGTACAAGCAGCCTTTTGATTAGCACACTCGATAAAACAGCTCGTTTTACAAATACTGTTCACATTAAGGAAGGAGCAACCAGCATCTCCTTGTAATTATTTTTTTATCTAAAGCTCTATAGGAAAGTTTTTATGCACATTGCCGTAGTCGGTCTTAGTCATCGCACGGCCCCGGTGGAAGTCCGGGAAAAGCTCAGTATTGCTGAAAATTCTATTCAGCCTTCTCTAGCTGCTTTGAAGGGTAATGATCATGTTCTTGAAACTGCGATTTTGAGTACATGTAATCGATTAGAGATTTATACAGTAATTACAAATCCTGAAGATGGAATTAAGGCAGTAGAAGATTTTCTTTCTGGATATTCAGGACTTTCTAATGAGGAACTAATACCACATCTATTTTCTTTTCATCATAATGATGCAGTTGAACATTTAATGAAAGTAGCTGCTGGCCTTGACAGCATGGTTTTAGGTGAGGGACAAATCCTCTCTCAAGTGAAGAAGATGGTCCGATTGGGCCAAGAGAATAATTCCTTAGGACCAATTCTTAATCGTTTGCTTACCCAGGCTGTTAGCACAGGGAAAAGAGTTCGTACTGAGACGAATCTTGGGACTGGGGCTGTATCTATTAGCTCTGCTGCGGTTGAACTAGCTCAATTGAAGCTTGGACAGTCTCAGGGAAACGATCGACTAGTCAGCCTTGAATCAGAAAAGGTTGCAGTTGTTGGTGCTGGGCGAATGGGTAGGCTGTTGATTCAGCACCTACAGGCCAAAGGCTGTAGCAGTGTTGTTCTTCTGAATCGATCTAAGGAGAGAGCAGAAGCACTTGCTAAAGACTTTCCTGAGCTTGCTATTCAATGTCGTTTATTGGGTGATCTTAACGATTGTTTGAGTGTTTGTTCTCTTGTCTTTACTAGTACTGCCTCTGAACAACCAATCATTGACCGGTCAAGATTGGATTCTTGTAAAAGATCAAGTTTCTTACGTTTGATTGATATTGGAGTCCCTAGAAACATTGATTCTGATGTTTCTGGTCTTAAAGGCGTTGAGTCTCATGATGTTGATGACTTGCAAGAAGTTGTTTCCAGGAATCAGGAAGCTCGACAACAGGTTGCTCTTCAAGCTCAAGGATTACTTCAAGAAGAATGCAGATTGTTTTTGGAATGGTGGGACAGCCTTGAAGCAGTTCCAACAATCAATCGCTTGAGAGCATCTTTGGAGTCGATTCGTTCCGAGGAGCTTCAAAAAGCATTAAGCCGTATGGGCCCAGACTTCTCAGCTAGAGAGAGGAAGGTGGTGGAAGCCTTGAGTAAAGGGATCATTAACAAGATCCTGCATACGCCAGTAACTAGTCTGCGTGCTCCACAGTCTCGAACAGATCGGCAAAATGCATTGAGTGTTGTTGAATCTATTTTTGATCTAGCGAACAAGAAAGGTAGTGATTAAAAGGCTTCTACATCGATTTTCTTTTTCTGATTCTTATTCGTCTTATGTGATCTAGAGCATTAATGTTTTTTTGTCGCACAAAGTCCGTTAAGTTTGACGTTAAACGCGTATGCGAGATGAATGCATGAAGCGGGTTTTAGCAATCATCCTCGGAGGCGGAGCAGGGACTCGCCTCTATCCACTCACCAAGATGCGGGCTAAACCTGCTGTTCCCTTGGCTGGTAAATATCGTCTGATTGATATTCCTATAAGTAATTGCATCAATTCTGGCGTCAACAAGATGTATGTGCTGACGCAATTCAATAGTGCTTCCCTTAATCGGCATTTAACACAGAGCTATAACCTTAGTGCTCCTTTTGGCCAGGGTTTTGTTGAGGTTTTAGCAGCTCAGCAAACTCCGGACAGTCCTTCTTGGTTTGAGGGGACAGCTGACGCAGTTAGAAAATACCAATGGTTATTTCAAGAATGGGATGTCGATGAATATTTAATCCTTTCTGGTGATCAGCTTTATCGAATGGATTACAGCCTTTTTGTAGAACATCACAGGCAGACTAAAGCCGATTTGACTGTTGCTGCTCTCCCAGTAAATGCTGAACAAGCAGAAGGGTTTGGATTGATGAGAACTGATGAGAATGGCTCCATTAAAGAATTTAGTGAAAAGCCTAAAGGTGATGCGTTAAAGAAGATGGCTGTTGATACTTCTCGTTTTGGACTTTCAGGGGATGACTCGCTTGCAAAGCCATATCTAGCTTCAATGGGTATTTATGTCTTCAGCAGAGATACTTTATTTGATCTACTCAATAAGAATCCATCCCATAAAGACTTTGGGAAAGAAGTTATTCCAGAATCACTTTCTCGTGGAGATAATCTTAAGAGTTATGTTTTTAATGATTATTGGGAAGATATCGGTACGATTGGTGCTTTTTATGAATCAAACCTTGCTTTGACTCAACAGCCAACTCCCCCCTTTAGCTTTTATGATGAGAAGTTTCCTATATATACTCGGCCAAGATATTTGCCACCTACAAAACTAGTTGATGCTCAAATTACTGACTCTATTATTGGAGAAGGTTCGATTCTTAAATCCTGTAGCATTCATCATTGTGTTTTAGGTGTAAG
This sequence comes from Prochlorococcus sp. AG-363-M17, assembly GCA_003278365.1. Classification (GTDB taxonomy): domain Bacteria; phylum Cyanobacteriota; class Cyanobacteriia; order PCC-6307; family Cyanobiaceae; genus AG-363-P08. Next base: position 3,315 of record QCFS01000001.1, read on the forward strand.
AAGCCGAGTCGAAAGTGATGTAGTTTTAAAGGACTCTTTGGTTATGGGTTCTGATTTTGTTGAATCTTCTGAAGAGAGAAATTATCTAAGAGATGGTGGAGGAATCCCTCTTGGCGTAGGTGAAGGTACAACTGTTAAGCGAGCAATTCTTGATAAGAATACTCGAATTGGAAACAATGTTTCCATAATTAATAAAGATAATGTAGAGGAAGGAGACCGTCCTGATGAAGGTTTTTATATACGTAATGGAATTGTTGTAGTAGTGAAAAATGCCACAATTTCTGATGGCACAATTATTTAATAACTCTTTCCTTTCTCTACCTTTTTTCTGGATAAATTGTTGTTTAGCTTTTGATCAATCGTTAAAACAGGATGGCTTATCCCTGACATAGGGCTATAAAAGCCAGCAAGTTAGGTTTTATCTGGTCAAACTACTGCAAGTACTTTCCGTTTAGAAATGTCCAAGGCACATTTTGGTTTAATAGGTCTTGGTGTAATGGGGGAAAACCTCGTCTTAAATGCTGAACGGAATGGTTTTTCAAGCGTTGTTTATAACCGCACGTACTCAAAAACAGAAGAGTTTTTAGATGGTCGAGGTGCAGGAAGGAGAATCCAGGGCGCTAAAGACCTTCAAGATTTTGTAGAGAAGCTTGAACGCCCAAGAAGAATACTGATGATGATCAAGGCGGGTTCAGCCATTGATGCAGTTATTGAGAAGATTTCTCCGTATTTGGAAGATGGGGACTTGTTGATCGATGGAGGTAATTCTGAATTTCGAGATACTGAGCGTCGTGTTGAGCAACTTGAGCAAAAAAGTTTTGGCTTCCTTGGAATGGGTATTTCTGGTGGATCTAAAGGAGCGCTTGAAGGGCCCAGCATGATGCCTGGCGGAACAAAATCTTCTTATGACGCTATCGAAGAACTTGTAAGCAAGATGTCTGCTCAGGTTGAAGATGGCCCTTGTGTGACATATATAGGCCCTGGAGGTTCAGGGCATTTTGTGAAAACAGTACATAACGGCATTGAATACGGTATTGAACAAATTCTTGCTGAGGCTTATGACTTGATGCGCAGAGTTGGAGGCTTGAATGGTTCGGAGATGGCTGATGTTATGGCTAGGTGGAACAACTCCGAGGAACTTTGTTCTTATTTAGTTGAGATTACTGAAGGATGCCTAAGATATAAAGATCCTAAAGATGGCAGTGATCTTGTAGAAAGGATCATGGACAAAGCTGGTCAGAAAGGAACCGGTTTATGGACTGTTGTTAGTGCCTTGGAACTTGGAGCTCCAGTCCCAACTATTTATGCAGCCTTGAATGCTCGTGTGATGAGCTCAATTAAGAGGCAACGTGTAGAGGCAGAGTCGATTTTAGGTAAGACCGTTGTTAGACCCTTCCATATGGGCAGTGTTGAAGATGGTATGGCTCCGCTCATGGATGCTGTAACTCTTGCTTGTATAGCAAGTTATGCGCAGGGAATTGAGTTGTTAAAAATTGGGTCTGATCAATACAAATACAATCTTCAAATGCCATCTATTGCACAGATTTGGAAGGGGGGATGCATTATTAGATCTCGACTGCTTAGTCGAATTCAGAGTGCTTATAGAGATTGTCCTGACCTCCCTAATCTTTTTATTGATCCTTGGTTCTCTGAGCAATTAACTCGTAGATTGCCTGGGTTGACAGCTGTTGTAGCAGGTGGTGTTAAAAGTGGCATCCCACTACCATGCTTGAGCAGTACTCTTGATTATATAAATAGTTATCGCACGGGTCGATTGCCACAGAACCTCGTGCAGGCGATGAGGGATTGTTTTGGCTCACATACCTACGAGCGCGTTGACATAGATGGAACCTTTCATACAGATTGGCTAGATTGAGTTTCTAATGACTACCTACAAGCTCCAAGTTGAGAAGGATGCAGATTGTTTAGCTCTAGCTGCTTCTAAAGTTATTGCTTCTCATGTTGATTTAGCCCTCGAGCAGAGAGATCGTTGTCAGATAGCTCTGTCAGGTGGCTCGACACCGGAATCTACTTATCGATTACTTTCTCAAGAACATTTGCCCTGGGATCGTGTAGATATCTGTTTGGGAGACGAGCGATGGGTCGATCAAAGTGAGGAAAGTAGCAATGCTAATATGCTTCGTCGAACTTTGCTAGACCATGGTCCTGGGTCTAAAGCGAGGTTTCACCCAATACCTACTGTATCTTTGCCAAGCCCTTTAGCTAGTGCGGATTACTTTTCGAATCTCCTTCGGGAAATATGTGTAGGAGATATTCCAATCTTTGATTTGGTTTTGTTAGGCCTTGGAGATGATGGACATACTGCTTCTCTTTTTCCTGGCTCTGACGCAATTAGGGTATTTGATCGTTTTACCACTGTTAGTCGAGGGAAGGGAATTGATCGGGTTTCTTTAACAGCACCGGTTCTTAGTTCAGCAAGAAAGGTAGTCTTCTTAGTCAGCGGAGCATCAAAGACTGTTGCTTTGAAACGCCTTTTTGATCCCCTTGAACCAGTGAGTCGAACTCCTGCACGATTAGTTCAATCGAATCAGGAGATTTTGGTTCTTGTTGATGAGTCTGCTGCCGAAAAGATTTAAAACAAGATAATTGGATGAATAAATTCAATCACTACTATTAGTAATGATTTGAGCAAATTCGATAGAGTTGTGATTGATGCACAAACTTTTTTTGACCCGAAAAAAAAGACTGAATTATTAGTGGAAAAAAATCAATTTTTTAATTGGACTTGCATAAATGACTCCATCATGGGAGGAAATAGCAAGGCATTTTGCTCAACTGATACCTCTGGGTTGACTTTAAAAGGTGATGTGATTGAAAGGGATGGTGGATTTGTTAGCTGCAGCTCTCAATTATTTGATCCCCCGTTGAACCTTGCTTCATATAGTGGTTTTCGACTTGAAGTTGACGGTGATGGACGCACCTTAAAATTTGCTGTTGCTTGTCGTGATGGATTACTAGGAATTACAGAGCTCTTTCAAGGTGGAGTCCGTTGGGTTTCAGAATTACCTACTAAAGACACAGGTACCACTTTTATAGATATTCCTTTTAGTACCCTTAAGCCCAACATTCGAGCTAAATCTATTCCCTATCCATTAACATTTAATGAAACCAAGGTTACACAATTTCAATTACTTCATTCCAAGTTTGGGTTGTCTGGAGACTTAAATACTGGATTTCGTACAGGTCCAATTCAAATTACACTTCGTTCTATTAGTGGGATTGTCTGATCCTTATCACAACTTGCTTGAGCTTATAGCTTCTGCTGCAGATGTTTGTCTTAAGCCATGGCTACATGCAGTAGTTATGGTAGATGGTCTTGAGGATATAGGGTCTCTCAATGAAGAAAAGGTCTCGTCTCTTGATCTTAGTGTGAGAATAGAATCAAGAGATTCTCAGGGAAATCGTCAACCTGACCGTGATCTTGAGCTAGAGATTTATCAGAGTGGTAATGATGTCAGCTTAATGTTGAGCTGGGCTTCTTTCCCAGATAGTCCGCTTCTCTGGCAGGGGCAATATCCAGTATGGATGGATGCAAGCAATGGAAAACGTTGTGATGCGCCAACGGATGGAACTGAATTGGAGTCTTTGGCACGTAGGTTAAGAGCTTTAATTGAACCTCTCTCTTGAAAACTTAGAATTGATCTGTAGTAGCACCTTTGCTTGAGCTATTTACTAGACGGACATATTTTCCCAGAACACCAGATGTATAGGCCTGCTTTGGTCTCTCCCATAGTGCTCGTCTTCTTTCTAGTTCTTTCTCCTCAAGATTCACCTGTATAAGCAGTCTACTTGCATCTACCGTAATACTGTCTCCTTCCTTAACTAAGGCAAGTGCACCTCCTACTGCTGCTTCTGGCGCGACATGTCCAACAACAAGACCATAAGTCCCACCACTAAATCGACCATCTGTTATTAAAGCAACTTTATCCCCCAGTCCTTTGCCAACAATCGCTGAGGTTGGGGCAAGCATCTCGCGCATCCCAGGACCTCCTATTGGACCTTCGTAACGAATAACAATCACATCACCTGCTGTAATTCTTCCTTCCAAAATAGCTTCTAAGCAAGTTTCTTCACTTTCGAAAACTTTAGCTGGACCTGTAAGTACAGGAGTTTTAACCCCACTTATTTTTGCGACGCTACCTTCTGTGGCTAGGTTGCCTTTTAGTATTGCGAGATGACCTTTTTGATAGAGAGGGTTTGACAAAGATCTTATTACCTTCTGAGAGGAAGGGAGGCTGGAAGGTATATCTTTAAGGGTTTCTGCAAGTGTTTTCCCCTCAATTGTTTTGCAACTACCATGGAGTAGACCACCCTCTAGCAATAGCTTCATTACTTGAGGGATACCGCCTGCATTGTGGAGATCAACAGTGACATATTGACCACTTGGTTTTAGATCGCAAATTACTGGCACCTTTTGTCTGATTCGTTCAAAGTCTTCTATCTCTAGATCTACTCCTGCAGTTTTTGCTATGGCTAGTAGGTGAAGTACGGCATTTGTAGAACCCCCTATAGCCATTATGACGCTGATAGCATTTTCAAAAGACTCCTTTGTTAGTAAATCAAGTGGACGGATATCTGCTTTTATTGCCTCTACAAGCACCCTGGCACTTTTTGCAGCGTTTTCTGACTTCTCTTTGTCTTCGGCTGCCATGGTTGAGCTATAAGGAAGGCTTAACCCCATTACTTCAATCGCGGCTGACATTGTATTTGCAGTGAACATCCCTCCACAGCTGCCAGCTCCTGGACAGGCATTTTTCTCAACGGCAGTTAATTCTTCTTGGTTGATCTTCCCATTTGCATATTGACCAACTGCTTCGAAGGCGCTGACGACAGTTAGATCGCTATCATTTAGCTTGCCGGGCTTGATGGTTCCGCCATATACAAATATTGCAGGAATGTTCAACCTTGCCATCGAGAGCATTGCCCCAGGCATGTTCTTATCGCATCCACCAATGGCAAGGACGCCATCCATGCTTTGTCCATTGCATGCGGTTTCAATTGCGTCAGCAATGACTTCTCTTGAGACGAGTGAATATTTCATTCCTTCAGTTCCCATGGATATTCCGTCACTAACAGTGATGGTCCCAAACATTTGCGGCATGGCACCAGCGTTACGCGCAGCTTCTTCTGCTCGTAACGCCAGATCATTTAGACCAAGATTGCAGGGTGTGATAGTGCTAAATCCATTAGCAATACCAATTATCGGTTTATTGAAATCATTATCTTTAAATCCAACCGCACGAAGCATTGCACGGTTAGGAGAGCGCTGAATGCCTTGTGTAATGGCGCTTGATCTAAGCATGTTTTGTGGGTTTGCCTGGATTTTATTTTGTTGAAAAAACCTGAGTCGTCAGCTACGAGCTCCTAGTTCTTCTAGCTGTTTGCGTACATCTGCAATTGCAGCATTTAATTGTTCTACTCGTTCTTCTAGTTGTTCACTACTTTCGTTTTCATTTCCAGAAGATGAGGTTTCAATTGCTTCTGAACCATCTTGCATTCGAGGTGCATATATCATTGCCCTTTGCTTACGTGCTTGTTGTCGTCGTTCAGCTTCGGAAAATAACCACCATGCCAATCCTGCGGCTCCCAGTACTGCACCAGTAACTAGAGAGGAGAGACTGGTGCCCCCAGTTTCGCGATATTGACTCATTTGCTCAGATGCGATTCTTTAATCCTAGTTCGAGGAAGAAGTTCTTGTGTTTAGTCGCAATATTGGATTGCCTATTCCAGGTTTAATTTCACCGTCGACTGTTGTTTCCGGGTCTATGCATGCGCAATGAATTGTTATTTCTGGGAACTTTTTAGCAAGAATACTTAGTCCAGGACTTGAGGTTACTGTCGTTATGATCCTTATCCGATTAGCCTCTACTTCTTGTGATTCGAGCTTTGTTAAAAATTCAGTAAGTACACTTATGTTTGCAAGCTGGTCTGCAAAAACAATTACTCCTTCTTTAGCTGTAATACCAGATGGTATCCCTTCAAGACATAACTGTGCATTGGGAAGAACTTTTCTGGCACCTGTCCATAGATGAAGGCCTCCTGGAAGGATAGGTATTGCAAGGATTGGGATTTCTGCCTGAATTACTGTTCCTTCCGTCACCCCATTTTCTGTCAAGACCTCTTCTTTCCTGTAGGGCAACCAATCTCGAATAGCTTCGTAAGTAAGCCACCTTCCAAGTTCTTCTAAGCCAGTTGCGTAAAGTGCAGCAGGAGTTGCTGATGCTCTAAGCATCGTTAACCAGTGTGCTATTAGCGGATGTGGTGGTACTACCACTCTTAAGGACATGACCATGAGTTTTAAATAGAGTGTTATTGGATAACGTCTATAAATAAATTATTGGTTATCAGTCAAATTTCTCAGATGTTTTTTATTTCTTCCATGAGAAACCTATTCACATCTTTTCTACGTTCATTTGCCCTGATGATAGCTACAGGTCTTTTTGCTAGTACCGCTCTGGCAATTACGCCTCCTGAGATTCGCGGCCAGACCGAGTTACTATTGTCTAAGGACATGCAAGGACTAGATCTTAATGGATATGAGTTTGTAAAGAAGGATTTACGTGGATATGACTTAAGTGAGACTGATTTGCGCGGCGCAGTTTTTAATAACTCTCAACTACAGCAAGCTAATTTGAGAGGAGCAGATATGGAAGATGTGGTTGCTTTTGCTAGCATTTTTGAAGGTGCTGACTTGAGAGACGTTAACTTTACTGATGCATTGCTTATGGAAAGCACCTTTAATGGTTCTCAAATAAGTGGTGCAGACTTTACTAATGCAGTAATGAATAAGGCACAGCAAAGAATGCTATGTACCATTGCTGAAGGCAAAAACACAAAAACTGGCATTGATACAGCTGAAAGTCTTGAATGTCCAGTTTGATCTATAGCTTTAGCAATTATGACTAATCGGATACCAGTAACTATTGTTACTGGCTTTCTTGGGACTGGGAAGACGACACTTCTTCGTCATTTGCTCCTTGAGTCTAATCAGCGTTTAGCTGTTGTCGTTAATGAGTTTGGAAGCATAGGGTTGGACGGTGATTTGATTAAGACTTGTGGTTTCTGTCCAGATGACGAAATAGATGGGCGACTGATTGAACTTAATAACGGATGCCTTTGTTGCACAGTTCAGGATGATTTCTTACCCACAATGGATCAACTGTTAAATATCTCAGATAAGTTGGATGGGATTATTATCGAGACTAGTGGCCTTGCTTTGCCAAAGCCACTTTTGCAAGCACTTGATTGGCCCTCCGTTAGGACAAAAGTTCATGTGAATAGTGTAGTTACAATGGTTGATGGCGAAGCTCTTGCTGCAGGTAGTCCTGTTGGAGATCCTGAGATAATTCAAATACAGAGAGAAGAAGATTCAAGCTTGGATCACATGACACCTATTCAGGAATTATTTGTTGATCAATTGAAAGTAGCTGATTTGGTTTTTATTAGTAGAGCTGATAGTATTTCTCCCTTTGACTTAGATAATGTAAAGACTAAGTTGTCAGAATATGTGCGCACAGGAACAGTTATCATGCCAGTTTCCTATGGAAAAGTTGATCCTACATTAATTCTTGATATTGATAGATTAAATATTCCTATAAAAAATACCTTTGCAGCAACTGATGAACATGAACATGAACATGAACATGTTCATGTTCATAGTGGATTAGTTAGGCTAGAAGCGAATATTGATTTACCTGTATTAAAGAAATTGTTGCTTGAATTGGTATGCCGATTTAAGGTTGCCAGACTTAAAGGACGCGTTTGGTTACCTGGCAAGCTACACCCGCTTCAAGTTCAAATGGTTGGTCCCAGAATGAATACTTGGTTTGAGCCAGCGCCAGAGAATGCTTGGCAGCCTCCTGTTTCAGGAGTTGATTTAGTTGTACTGGCTTTTGATGAAGAAGCAACCGATAAAATCGAATCGGCTTTAAAGGATGCTTTTGATATTTAGGTTGATTAGAAATGCTTTTTTTTTCCGTTAACTAACCCTGTGATCCATTTCATCTCCTCTGATGAATCGACGTAGATTTATACCGGCTTGCTTAGATGCTCTTAGAAGTTCTACTCTTTGAATGAACTCAAGGCTATTCCAGAATGAATTGAAAAGTTCTACAGACGCTTTTCCTATGCCAACTACTCCAAGGATTGAAAATGGGATATATAGCCATGGGAATACCAACATTAATACGCCTATTGTGAATGTTGTAGTTGCACTGTCTCTAGTTGATTTAAGAACTTCAGAACTTATGACCTGAACCTGCTCACTTCTGCTAAGAGCTCCTTTTTTTCGTAACGTTTCTGTCTTAAGAGTGGTTAGTAGTGCTTTATATAAAGAAAATACGACTATCCCATTGAGGGTTGTTCTTTTTAGAAACTGACCTTTACTTAATAGGCCATGATTAGCACCTCTGCCTATTGTGGCAACTCCCATTATGGCTGTTAACTCAATTTGGAATTTCGATCTTATCAATTGTATTGATTAGAGTTTTTAGGAGTTGGTAGTTAGATTTAACTTTATTTCAGCAGAAAAGCCAATAAGTGGAAAGCCTTAGTAAATGATCGCACGTCTTGTAGATCCCCCTGGAAAGCATCGGTCTAGTCATATTTAATTCGTTCGCAATATCAATGAATTTAACTAGAAATCAACAATTGCCTCAATTGGGTTGTGTCGAATGTCGAAAGTTGCGATCGTATCACTGTTCAACAGTCTCCTTTAAGAGCTTAGGTGCTTCTGTGGTCTCATCGATTCCCAAAACTAAATCCCTTCCCACTTCAAAAAGGCTAATGATTACTCCAGATGAATCATTATGCTCTTCATGCGGAGGTAATGGTTATACCAAAAGCACTCCAAACTGTTATCACACCTGCCTAAACTGTTTTGGGAGGGGAATCATCGATGAAGATATTGGATGTTGAATTTATATTATCGACTTATATTGCCAATCTTTTCTTGAAAACTTTTAGCTATCTTTTTTAAAAGGATTTGACTTCTACCCAAATGCCTCAATTCCAAGCCAGAGTTTTAGTTAGCCTTAGACCCTCTGTACTCGATCCTGCTGGAGAAGCTGCCAGATCAGCTGCTCAAAGGATAGGAGTTGAAGGGGTCAGTAAGTTGAGGATAGGAAAATCCGTTGATCTCGCTATAGATGCCCCGGATGAAGATGAAGCTCGGCGAAGACTTGAAGTACTTAGCGACAGGCTTTTAGCTAATCCAGTCATTGAAGATTGGTCCTTAGATATAGAGCCCCTAAATCATTCCAACGAGAGCTGAGCCTTTTATGACTATAGGTGTTGTAGTTTTTCCGGGTTCTAATTGTGATCGAGATGTTCGCTGGGCTTCTGAGGGATGTCTAGGCATGTCAACAAAATTTTTGTGGCATGAGACTAGAGATCTTGGCGGTCTTGATGCTGTTGTACTCCCTGGAGGGTTTAGTTATGGAGACTATTTGCGATGTGGTGCCTTAGCACGATACGCACCAGTCCTTGAATCCCTTTTAGAATTTGTACGGAATGGCGGAAAGGTTTTAGGCATTTGTAATGGTTTTCAAGTTCTAACAGAGTTAGGCCTGCTCCCAGGAGCTTTAACTAGGAACAAAGGTCTTAACTTTATTTGCCAACCAACAAAACTTAGTGTAACTAGTTCTCGTAGTACTTGGTTAAAAGATCATAATAAAGGAGATCTTTTGTGTCTCCCAATTGCCCATGGAGAAGGACGTTATCAATGTTCAGAGGACACCCTTTTCAGGCTTCAGGATGAAGATTCAATTTCATTGAGATATTGCAATAACCCTAATGGTTCTGTCTATGATATCGCAGGAATAACAAATTCTAAAGGTAATGTTCTGGGACTTATGCCTCATCCTGAAAGGGCTTGTGACCCCTTGATTGGAGGTATAGATGGCAGAGGAATATTAAATGGATTATTAGGTTGATTTCTTTTTCTAGATGTAATTCTAATCTATGTTAAGTCTTTTTATGTGATTATTTTATACTGATTCTTTCACTAACTCAATATTTGATTAAGGGCCATAATTAAGGCCCTTAATTGATATCAAGCTTTCACAGCTGTTTTAGGATCTAGTTCTCCTTTCGAATAGAGACTTGCATAGTAATTTATACTTTGTTGCTTGATTTTGCTTGCTTGCCCTGCGCACCAGAATTGTTGATATCTATCTAGGCAAACCTGCTTCATATACTTCCTCGCTGGCTTATTAAAGTGGCGAGGGTCAAAATTTGTTGGGTCGGCAGCAGCAGCTTCACGTACTGCGGCAGTGAATGCAAGACGATTGTCAGTGTCGATGTTTACTTTTCGTACACCATTTCTTATGCCTTCCTGAATCTCTTCTACTGGAACACCATATGTTTCAGGAATTTTGCCACCAAAGTTGTTGATCATATCTAGCCACTCCTGAGGAACAGAACTGGAACCATGCATTACTAGGTGAGTATTTGGAAGGGCTTTATGAATCTCTGCTATTCGACTAATAGCAAGTACTTCACCAGTGGGCTTTCTTGTGAATTTGTAGGCTCCATGGCTTGTCCCAATAGCTATGGCTAGGGCATCTACCTTGGTTTTTGAGACAAAATCTGCTGCTTCATTTGGATCAGTTAGCAACATATCTTTTGAGAGCTCCCCCTCAAACCCATGACCATCTTCAGCTTCACCTTTACCTGTTTCAAGGGAGCCTAGGCAACCCAATTCTCCTTCAACACTTACTCCTACTGAATGGGCAAAATCTACAACTGTTTTAGTTACATTTACGTTGTAGTCATAACTAGCTGGTGTCTTTGCGTCTGCTTCCAAAGAACCATCCATCATCACTGAGGTAAAGCCATTTATTGCTGCTGAGTAGCAGGTTGAAGGATCATTTCCATGATCCTGATGCATCACAACAGGAATGTTGGGGTAGGTCTCTGTCGCGGCGATGATGAGATGACGAAGGAAAATCTCTCCTGCATAACTTCTAGCGCCTCTAGATGCTTGCAGGATTACAGGACTATCTGTCTCATGGGCTGCCTCCATGATGGCTTGGACTTGCTCAAGATTGTTTACGTTGAACGCAGGGATTCCATAGCCGTTTTCAGCGGCATGATCTAGCAAAAGCCTTAAAGGAACAAGGGCCATCGATGTCTCCAATGTGTCTAGCCGACCTAAGTTCAATTAGAGAACTAGGTCTTTGGGCCAGGACTGTAAAAGATAGAGGTGAGAAATGTCACGCACACGTGACGTAAAACTGGAATTTAAGTTGGCCTTCGTAGGCTTTTTTTACGTGAACAATATGTTAAAAGCCTTTATGGGCATTGCTTTTTCCCGGAAAGACATTTGATTCCGCCTAATAAAAGATTTTTTGTTTAATGCCGGTATGTGAAGCTTCTCTTATTGCTTGGCATACTTTTTGGCTGGCAAGTCCTTCAGCTAGCCCTGGGATTATTGGATTACCTTTTCGGATAGCTTGCCCCCACCAAGATTGAATTCTGGAAACAGGTGCGATACGTCCATCGCTCCAAGTCTTTTTGAACGTCAGATCTTCGTCTGGTTTTATGTTTCTAAGAGGGTTTCCTGCCTCGGACAACCAAAGACTAAAGCCATGGACATAGTCCTTTTGATTATCACTTCCTAGTAGCAGGGTTCCTTTGCTGCCGTAAACCTCTATCCAGCAGCCTCTGCCATGTTGTGCAACGGATGAGAGAACTACTTGAGCAGGAATCTCCAGGTTTTTGGTATCGGTTTGAAGTTGTAAATGAGACAAAGCCACGTCATCGCTTGTCACCTCTATAGGTTGTTGATTTTTTAGATCGGGACGCTGCTTTATTGCTGTTGATATGGATCCTGTCGTATAGCTTGTTCTTCCGAAAAACCAGTGAAGGATATCGAATGCATGGGTACCTAAGGCACCTATGACCCCACCTCCCTGCTCGGCTTGAGAATACCAATTCCACGGTCTATTGGGATTTGCTCTACTACCCATTAACCAATCAAATTTTACTAACCAAGGAGTACCCACTATCCCTTGATCTAGAAGCCGTTTGGCTTGCATAAATACGGGAACAGCTCTGTATTCAAAGTCAACTGCAACACATAATTTTCTTGTTAGTGCTAGGCGTTGTAATTGCTCAATTTCCTCGGAGAGCAAAGTAACTGGTTTTTCAAGAAGTAAATGCTTACCTGCACAGAGTGCCTCCTGTGCCATTTGGAATCTCGGAGCAGGAGGGGTAGCAATAATTACTGCATCGATTGCAGGGTCTGCTATTAATTCTGACCAGTTAGTAGTTCCTTTAAGATTATTTTCTTTACAAGCATCCTCTAGTCGATTTGCACGGGGATGCCATAGTGAGACTGCTTTTAGGTCCTTATTTTCTCTTAAGGCAGGGAGATGAACCTTTTCACCAAAACCAAGACCTGCAATTGCAACATTTATGGCTCTTTCCATTTTAAAGATTCTCTTCTAAACAAACTTGTTTGATTAAGGTTCTAACCAATAAATCTTTCTCAACAGAGTTCCATCTAGGCTTGATTTGAGTGATTCCATTTATCACTTTATCTTTATATAGATTCTTTGAACAATCAATCTCCATTGTGTAATAGATTGAATCTGCATCTCTTATTGAGCTTCGAGAGAATCTAGAGTTAATAATTATATTATTAGATCTTGTGATCTTTAGGCTCTGGGGATCCCACCATTGCGACCCTTCTCTAGTTGATGGGATCATTATCCACTCTTCTCCTGAAGACATAACTGGAGCTGGAAACATAATGCTTAGAAGAACCAGAATTAATAAATTATAGAGAAAAAATCTATGAAGTTTTTCTTTAGATCCGTTCAGGTCTAAATTCATTTCTTTGTATTTTTAACATTATTTCCCACATGTAGTCTAATTAAGGTTGCAAGACTTTGTTTTAGCTTTGTTCTGGGAATTATAGAGTCAACAAATCCATGGTCTTGAAGGTATTCAGCAGTTTGAAAATTATCTGGTAGTTTCTCACGAAGTGTCTGTTCAATTACCCTTCTACCTGCAAAACCTATTAGGGCTTTTGGTTCTGCAAGGATTAAATCACCGAGCATTGCAAAGCTTGCAGTAACGCCACCTGTCGTTGGATGAGTTAATAAGGGCATATATAAGAGTTCGGCATCCCTGTGACGCTGGAGAGCTCCTGAAATCTTTGCCATTTGCATCAGACTCAACATCCCCTCTTGCATGCGGGCTCCTCCTGACGCGCAGACAATTAATAGAGGGAGTTTTTCCTTGGTAGCTCTCTCAACTAATCGAGTAATTTTTTCGCCAACAACTGAGCCCATGGATCCGCCCATAAATCGAAAATCCATAACAGCAAGGGCTAAAGGCATACCTTCGACTTTGCATAGTCCTGTAATAACACCGTCTTTAAGTCCAGTACTTGCTTGGCTTTCTCTTAAACGGTCTGCGTAAGCTCGCCTGTCTTTGAATGCCAGAGGGTCTGTTGGACTGAGGTCGCTGTCAATAGGAGCAAAGCTTTCTTGATCAGCGATGAGGCGAATTCTTTCTTTACTGTCTATACGGTTATGGAATCCACAGTTATTGCAAACACTTGCATTGGCTAGGAGGTCTTTTCTGTAGGCAACTTGGCCACATTCAGGACATTTAACCCACAAGCCATCACTTTCTTCTGCTTCTTGACTCACTTTGCCTACGGACTGTCCCTTGCGACGATCAGCAAACCAATCAAAAAGTGACACGGATTTATTAAATAGTTGGTAACCCTATTTAAGACCCATAAGGCTCAACCAGCTATGCCACCACCATTCTTCGCCAAAAACCCACACGCTCCATATCCCTATGCTAAGGAATGGCCCAAAAGGAAAAGCTTGTTTGGGCCTTAGTTTTCCAGTGGTAAATCCAATTAAACTGAATGTTGCGGCTAAAAAATATGCCAGTATTGTTGCAGTCCAAGCCCCATTTAGCCCTAGCCATGCGCCACCCAGTGCAGCAAGATTTGAATCACCTTTCCCCAGACAAGTTCTCTTGGTAAGGATTCTTGAGGAGTTTTCTATAATTTTAAAGAACAGAAATGCTGAAAAAGTAGAAATTAATAAGTCAAAAATTAGAGTTTTAGGATTTGATATGCTTTTAGATATTCCGATCAAAATGTTAGTTGAGAAGCCGATAATTATTCCGATATAACATACTTCACTAGGTATTATCATATAATAATAGTCAATTAAGGCTATTACTAATAATATGTTGAGTAAAACTATGCCAAGTGTAATCCGAATAATATCTAATTGATATCCTATGACTTTATCTGCATTCCATGTTGTGCTTAAATAAAGCAAACTAACTAGTAAAGGAAATGAACAACTTTTAAAATGATTTAGGGTATCTCTTCTTCCAAATAGATCGTTTCTATTGACACTATTTTTCCTGCAATTACTGCTTTTCTTTCTTGAGACTAAATTATTAAGCAGTTTTCCAAAAAAGATTCCGGCAATTGGGAGTATTGATAGAAGTACTACTTTGTTCATTCTACTTGCTTTTAGTTATTGTTATTTTCTTTCTTTTTTTATTTTGATGGGCTTTAACCTTAAGCTTTCTATATCTAAGAACTCCTCTTGGGGTAGTAGACTTGTATTTTGAAAAACCACTCTACCTTGACCTGTTAAGTGGTTAAGTACTACCCCTTTAGGCTCATAGTCTTTTGTCTGAGTGGTGAGATACTTGAAGAAAATAATCCTTGCTTTGAGAATTAGACTCTTACTATCATGAAGATCCCATCTAGGATTAGCTCTTATTTGACGAGCCTTTCCTGAGATTTCAAATGACACTTGTTTTCTAATAATGCGTGCACCCCATTAATTAGATGCTCCGATAATAGTATCTATTTACTTGAGGAACAATCAAATCATTAAACAGTGTTTTTTTCGTGAATCATCCTATGAATGATTGGAGTCAATATTAACTCCATGGCAAAGCCCATTTTGCCTCCATTTACAACTATGCTTGTTGGGCTAGACATGAATGAGTCGTGGATCATCGAGAGTAAATGGTTGAAATCTATCCCCCATTTTTCACGTGACCCTTTACGGAAATGAATGATTACGAAGCTTTCATCTGGTGTGGGAATGTTTCTGCATATAAATGGATTTGATGTATCTATTGTAGGAACCCTTTGGAAATTTATATCAGTTCTGCCAAATTGAGGCGTTATGTGGTTTATGTAATCAGGCATCCTTCGAAGAATCGTATCCACAATTGCTTCTGCCGAATAACCACGTTCAGCATTGTCTCTATGTATTTTTTGTATCCATTCAAGGTTTGTAATTGGGACAACTCCTACAAGTAGATCTGCGTGAGATGACACGTCGTAGCCTTTCCCGACTACTCCACCATGGAGTCCTTCGTAGAAGAGGAGATCAGTCCCATTGGGTATTTCTTCCCAAGGGGTGAACTGTCCTGGCTCCAGGCTGGTTCCTAGTCGAGCGTTGTGTTCTGAAGCTTCTTCAGGGCTGTGTAGGTAGTAACGCTTCTTTCCGCCGCCGCTTTGACCATAAGTCTGGAAAAGCTCTTCTAATTTGTCGAAAAGGTTGGCTTCAGGACCAAAATGTGAGAAGTTTTCTCCTTTTGCTAAGGCTTCTGCCATGGCCTTTTTCATAGGGCCTCTTTCAAAACGGTGATAGCTGTCTCCCTCTACAACTGCGGGCACTATGTTCTCACGGGCGAAGATGTGCTCAAACGCCCTCTTTACGGTGCTAGTCCCTGCTCCTGATGAACCAGTTACGGCTACAACTGGGTGATTCCTCGACATCCTCGTCTTTATGAACTTCTTTACATTTTCGCAGGTCGACTGTCGAAGTCTTTGGATTTGACCGACTTAATGCATGATTTTGAAATCAGATTTCCTTCAATAATGCATTGCCCATGTCCATGCAACCAAGTTGGGTAGTTCCTTTTTGCTTTAGATCATTAGTCCTAAGTCCTGCAGCCAAAACATTGTCTACTGCTCTTTCAAGCCCATCAGCTGCTTTAGATTCCTTAAGGGCAATCCTCAGCATCATTGCGGCAGAAAGAATCATTGCCATTGGATTGGCCTGATCTAGTCCAGCAAGGTCAGGTGCGGATCCATGAACTGGCTCAAAGAGTCCTGGCCCATTACTTCCTAATGATGCTGAGGGAAGCATTCCTATGGAGCCAGAAAGCATAGCGGCTTCGTCGCTAAGAATGTCTCCAAAGAGATTGCTGGTTAGAAGTACATCAAATTGACGAGGATCTTTGATTAACTGCATTGCAGCATTATCTACATATAAGTGAGAGACATCTATGTCCTCATAATTCGTTGACAGCGATTCAATCCTTTCTCTCCATAGTTGGCTTACATCAAGTACATTTGCTTTATCAACCGAGCAAAGCTTCTTTCTTCTACTTTTAGCTATATCAAAAGCAACTTCAGCTATCCGGTCTATTTCTTTTTGGGAATAAGACATCGTATTGAAAGCTCTTTCTCCCTCATTTGTTTTAATCCTTCCTTTGGGATCTCCAAAATATATTCCACCTGTTAATTCACGTACAACCATTAGATCTACTCCTTCAATAACTTCTGACTTTAGTGAGCTTGAATCTATTAGCGCCGGTCGAATCTGAACTGGTCGAAGATTCGCAAAGAGCTCTAATCCGGCTCTTAGTTGAAGCAATCCAGTTTCAGGTTTTTTCTCTCTTGGGTTTTGATCGAACTTCGGGTCACCTATGGCAGCAAGAAGAACAGCATCACTCTTTTTACAAGCTTCGAGGGTAGATTCTGGTAAAGGGGAGTTAGTGGCATTAATAGCAGCCCCGCCGATTAGATGCTCATCAAAGAACAATTCAAAGCCATGTTTTTTACTGATAGCTTCTAGTAGAGATTTTGTTACGGCGGTTATTTCTGGGCCAATACCATCGCCTGGAAGGAGAACAATGTGATGTTGTCTCATAATTGTTTTACTAGTGATTTAAAGAAAAGTTGAGAAGATCATTCAGAGCCTTCTTTCTTAAGCTCTCGAAGACTTCTTGTTATTTCTGGAAGCTTGCTAAAGGCAGCGGAGCATCGAAGCCAAAGCCGATTAGGGATAGCAGGATATCCACTTACCACTTCTCCAGGAGCAATTGATCCATGAATCCCACTTTTGGAACTTGCAATTGCTCTGTCCCCAATCTTTGCTCGATTGGCCACTCCGACCTGTCCTGCGAGGATTACTCCTTCTCCAAGAATGGCTCCGCCTGCGATGCCGACTTGCGAGGCTATTGCACAACCTTTTCCAGTTATAACTCCATGCCCAATCTGAACAAGGTTGTCAACTTTGGTTCCTGTTCCAATAAGAGTTTGCCCCACACATGGCCTGTCGATGGTTGAGCAAGAACCTATTTCTACCTCACTCTCGAGAATAACCTTGCCAGTTTGTGGCATTTTTCTCCACCCACTGGGTGTTGGAACAAACCCAAATCCCTCAGACCCAATTACGGCATTTGAATTGATAACGCATTGTTTGCCTAAATGGCAGTTGGGATGGATCACTGCATTTGCATGAATTTCAGTTGATTCACCAATTACAACGTTTTCGTAGATGACGACTCCTGGATGAATAATTGTTTTCGATCCAATTTGAACCTTTTTCCCAATAAATACATTTGCTCCAATCGATATATCTTCCCCGAGAGTTACCTCGTTTTCTATGACTGCTGAGGGATGGACACCTTTTTGGGGAACGGGTCGAGGATTAAGCAATTCAAGTATCTCTGCAAAGGCGAGTCTTGGATCAGAGGCAACTGCCCAAGCGATAGATTTTTTTTCTGCTTTAAGGCGCAGTTCTTCAATATTTGGAATTATTATTGCCCCTACATCACTTTCAGAAAGGGACGCTGTCAATGCATTTCCTTTCTCTAGGAAGCCAATTTGTGTGTCTTGTGCTTGATCTAGAGAGGCACCATTAATGATTTCGGGATCTGTCCCGAGCCCGTAAGAGAGAACACCTGCATTGCGCTCTTTCAGTGCTCTGATTAATTCGCTAAAATGCATAACAGGAAGACTGGCATGGCGGATCGTAATTCCCCTTAGTTGCTTAACCAAGGTTTTTAGATGTAATTACCATTACATCTCTATGCATTACAACAGTAGAACGGGTGGGTAGGCCTATTGAATTCCCTGCATTTAGGAGTTCTATGCTGCTTAGTGAAGAGAGACCTCTCCCTATCTCTTTGCCTTCAAGATCAATTATTCTCACTGGTTGGTTTGCAGCGAATTCCCCAGAGACTTTTTTAATGCCCACCAAAAGTAATGAGGCCCCCTTTTCTTTAATTGCATGGCAGGCCCCTTCATCTATATGAAGATCTCCGAGAGGTTTTAGGGCATGAGCTAGCCAGCTTTTTTTGTTGCCGATGGGTTTTGGACTGGGGTGAAAGACAGTTCCGCCTCTTGAACCATTAAGGAGTTCACTTAGTGCTTCAGGATTTCGTCCATCTGCCAGGTGCACTGTTATCCCACTCTCAGTGGCAATACGAGCAGCAGTTAATTTTGTTGTAATGCCGCCTGTTCCCCATTCACCTCCTTTTCCATTTAAGGATTGAGTATCTATCTCTGAAAGGTTATTTGAATAAGCAACATCAGTTATGGGATGAGCTGATTCATTTTTTCTTGGATCAGATGAATAAAGTTTATCTACATCTGTAAGTAGAATAAGTTGATTAGCATCTACTGCGGTGGCTACAAGTGCTGAGAGGGTGTCATTATCACCGAAACGTAACTCTTCTTGAGAAAGTGTGTCGTTCTCATTGATAATTGGCATTACTCCTAATTCAAGAAGTCTTTGAAGTGTGTTTGAAGCATTATTATATCTTTGTCTTGATTCAAGATCGTAACGAGTAAGTAATACTTGAGCAACAAGTATTCCATGACTATTCATTGCTTCTTCATATTGAGCCATTAAATGGCCCTGACCTATTGCAGCGGCAGCTTGTAATGACACAAAATCGTTAGGTCTTTGTTTTAATCCTAGTAGTCGTGATCCTATCCCAACGGCACCACTAGATACAAGGATTATCCTTTCACCGTTTTGAATACTCTTTGCTAGATATTTGCAATAACTTCTTATTACTTCTAGGGTGTTTTTGTTTTTGGTCCCTCGAAGGAGGCTGGTCCCAATTTTTACTATCCATAGGGACATGATTTATGCTCCGAGTAAAGAGGCTACTTTCTGTTCTAGACGTTGAATTAAATTACTATTTGAGGGCTTTCCATTCTCTATTAGTGGACGAACTAGGACTGTATAAAGTCCTAGGCGATTGCCTACAAGTACATCGGTGAAAATCCGATCACCAATAATTGCTATATGGGAGGGGGCGATTTGAAGGCTATTTATGATTTTCAGTAAGGAGGCCTTTCGAGGTTTAGCTGCTCCGTAGGAGTAACTTAGCCCTAGCTGAGTTCCTACTGAACCTATTCTCTTTGAGGATGGATTATTACTTAGTAGATGTAGCCTAAGATTGCTTTTTGCTTCTTCAGCCCAACTTCTTACTGGCTCAGGGATTGTTACATCTTTCCCTGCAAGAAGGGTGCCATCTACATCTAGTACTAAGGCTTGTACATTTCGTTCGATGAAATGTTGGATAGGGATTTGTGGAAGTATTAGACCAGGTTCCCAATCAGGCTTAAGCCAATGTTGGCTCATTAGTGCAAAGGCTCCCTCTCTTCTAATTCTGCTTCGATAAGAGGTTGAACTTTATCGAACTCATCACCTTCAACAAGAATAGCTTGTCCGTCTACTATTTGAGCAACAACAAAAAATGGGTCTAGAGGTATATAGAGTCCATATTCATGGTCTTCTACTTTGAAGCTTACTAGTAATTCATAGGTTTCTGATTCATCATCAATTGAATCCTCTTCGAGTTCTTCAGGATCTGGTTCTTCTAGTTCGCCTGTAACTGTAAGTGTAACGGCAGATCGCAGAAGAGTTAAGTCGTGCTCTTGTAAAACTACATCAGCTACAGCGAGGATTGGTTCGCTACTTGCTATGGTTTCGATTAATTCGGGATCATCATTTTCTCTTAGTTTGAATAAAGAGACAGGTGTGTCTACAGGAGTCATAAGTGCATATTCTTTGTCGCCCAGGGGAATTAGCTGTTCCAAAAAACACAATAGATCCGACCCTTTGCTATCACTTACAACTACTGTTGGCACTTCGCCGCTGTTATTAGGAACTGAGGCGGACATGAGTTATTAGGGTTTTAATCATTATCTATCAGTTTTATCACTTTGCTTACTGGTTAGGTGGCTAATTAGACCGGTTTTAGTTCGGGACCTTCCCTTAGCCATTGTTCAATAAAAAGAGCTGCTGCCGCACTGTCAAGACGACCACTGCGATCTCCTTTAAGGTTGTAAACCTCGCCGGCCTCCCAGCTTGTGCTGTGTTCATTAATTAATGCAAGAGGTAGTTGCAGAGCTTGCGCTAACTTTTCGCCATATTTTTGACATTTGATGGATTGTTTTGTGGGAAGGCCAGTTGAATCCAAAGGTATCCCAACGATCAACCCTTTGACTAGACGAATAGAACAATGATTTTTAAAAGTTTTGAGGTCTGTAGAAAAGTTCCCTCTACAAATTGCTGGTAGTTGTGTGATTGTGATACCTAATGGATCACATCCTGCAATGCCTATCCTTTTGCTACCTACGTCAACCCCCAATACTGAACATGGTTTAGGGCAAGTGGTTCTCATTATCTTCTTTCAAGGCTGGGAGTTGGAAGTTGACGTTGTTGAGGTTGCAATCTTCCTAACATTGATTCAAGGGGTTTCGCCTTAGTTATCACTCGTGGTGAGCTTTGACGTCTCCAAAGACTTCTTCCAAGCAATAGTTTCTCGTTGTCACGCCTCCATTCGAGGGCTTCTAGCACTTCCTTTATATGTTGATCATCTGAGCTGATTTCCAGTTGAAATTCTTCTGATTGTATAGGGAGTTTTCTCAAAATTATAGGTAATGCATTTGTCAATCGATGATCCCAGGCAATGTCCCTTACTAGCTGAACTACTTCGTTATTCATAATCCCTGGATAACTTGTAAGCCCTAGTAGTGCCGTCTTTGAGTCTGGGTTGCTATTTAGAAGAACTCCACAGGAAGATTTATTTTTATTGAGCACATCTTTCCACTGTCGATCAAGTATTTGCCTAAGGTGGCTAGATAGGCTTGATTGTTCTAAAGACCAAAGGTTAGGTGCATTTTCTCTGGACAACCTTTGCCATTGCAAGTCTCTAGGAAGAGATGTTCCAATATCTTCCTTTGCTGTTTGGATGAAATCTTTGGTAGGTGACCAATATTCCAGAAGCTTTAGAGGTTGAAAACCAAGCTCTCTTAGTATTGACAACTGTTTTTCGTCATTTGCTCCGCACCTCACAACCCAACTATTAATTGATTCATTCCCGTGGTCAAAAGCTTTTTGAATGAGCGCTATCTGGGCATCTTTAAGGGAACAGTTCGTGGGCTCTGTAAAAGGTTTTGTGAAATCAATAGACCAACAAGTCCCTCTTCGATTATATGGATGCAATAAAAGGATTCCGATTGCTTTTTGATCTTCAAGTGCCATTAAGCAAAATGGTTGTCTTCTAGGGAGAATTCCAGGAAATTTGCTTTCTGCGTGAGCCAACCAGCTTCTTAATAGTAGGTTTTGGAGCCACAGTGTTTGATCAGCATTCGCGCTCGAATTGAGCATGGGAAAATGGGTCGGTTTAAGCGACTCAATTCGAAGACTGCTGCGGGATGCTTCGAGAAGGCTCAATTTTAAAAAATGACCTAACTTAAATCTATCCTTAATTGATTCATTGGCTAGGGTTTGAAAGATTTAATTTTTAGGCCGCACTAATACAATAGGAGTCTGTTCATTTGCATTTCCTGCAGGATTGCTCCTAAGAGCATGTACTAGGAGATCTTCATTGCAATCTGTGCTTGAAGCTAGAATCTTCACTCTGCCAAGGTCATTTACGTCAACAATTGCTATATCTACACCAAGGGTTCTTGCGGCCTCCATACAAATCTTTTTTGGCATGTATGGACCCAGAACTATATTTTGGTCGTAAGGAGGTGTGGTTCCTGTTATATCATCTATGAGACGTGCTTGATCTCCAGCTAGGCGATAAAAGCCACCTTTTATTCCTATTAGCTTTAGTAATATTCCAAGGAAAACGGAAACAGTGACTCGTGATGGTCCAACTATATCTATTAGACTTTGAAGTCCACAAGCAGTAGCAAGACTGCTTGTGGGATGAAACGCCTTACATAAAATGAGCGCAACCTTGCTTGGCCTGATTGTACTAGGATGTCGGTACCTATTTTGCATTATTGCTACAGGTGTTTCTCCTATAGTAATAATATCTCCAGGCTTTCTTATATGTCTCGTATAGCAATCTAATACTTCCACCGTATTATCAAGAGTACCAAGTAAATGAGTTTTTATAGGTAGTATATCAAACTCACTATGTTCAATGAAACTTGACTCAGATGTGATCAATTTTTTGCATTCTTCAAGTGTTACTAAAAAACCATTCCGACATTTTATGTATCCAAATGGACCATAATTAACCCACTTGATATCTACCCATAAGCTTTTTGGTGGTTCACTCTCTATATTAATTCCTTCAATAGTAATTTGAACCTTAACCATCGTACTCTTGTTGCTTTTTACTATGTATGCATACCAGTAACCATCTTTCCTAAGGGGTTCTTCCGAATGTTGTGGGTAAACTTGTGTAGTTAGTTTGAAGTTATTTATTGGATGAGGAGAGAGTAATATTGGACTTACAGTTAGCTCTGGAATCATAACTTCTATCTTCCTGTTCACATTACTAATTTTTATATAGCCTGTTACGTCAATTTTTAAACCATCTTGAGTTTTCTTCCAATTTTGGGCTTCTAGAATAAGTGGGGAAGAAGGTTTTGTTTTATGCTTGACTTCAAGCATAATGAACGCGATTACAATTAGAAGAAGAAAAAGTAAAATAGTCATTTTAGAAATGTTTGATGTTTAGCTTATTCTTTACGATGAATTTTTCTTCGTACCATAAGCTTAAGATTGTATAGGCTGGAGATTAGTGGAGTTGGTATTTTTGAAAATCTATTCCACTGATGGCTCTGAGTTGTATTCGTTGAAGCTCTTGATCTTTATTGATATATTTGGCAGATCAGCTCCAGTGGCTGAACTTATTGCTTTGTTTATTTTTTCAAGTGATACTTGACCATCCTCATCAAGTTTTATATCTCCATTACCATCTAATACAACTACCTGTGGAATTCGTCCATTCCAATAATAATTAGGTTCCCTAGGATCGTTTTTAGGTTTATTTTGAAGCTGGTCAGTTGTTAATGGGAGGAGATCGATTGTGTTGCTCCAAATTAATTTTATTGCAGAAACAGATGGAGCAAATGCTTTGCTATCAGCACTGTCATCCAGGTAAAAGACCAAAACACTTGTGCGCTTTTTATCTAGGGACTCTGCTAGTGAGTTAGGAGGAGGTACTAAAGAGCCATTCCCTGTATAAATAGGAAAGATATTGCCGTCATAGCTGTTCGTATCCCTGGCAGCATTGCCTGGCTGCGCAAATATGACAAAGACAAGGCTTATTACGATGATTAACTTTCTTAAGTTGTTCATGACATTTATTGGAAAGAATTTTGGGTGTTTGTTTCTTAGAGGTTTTCTTTACCCCCTGCCAAGACTACGCCCCATCCCTTGAGCAATGCCACGCCCTATCAAACCAATGGCCCTCCCAATAACTTGTGTTAGTAAGACAACCATGAGATCGCCGATACGTTTGACAAGTGATTGAACCTGGGGTGCTAGAGCATCTCTTGCTTCTATTAGCAAGGCAACCTGTTGTTGCCACCAGCCAAGATCTCGAAGCTCGTCATCACGGGTTTCAGTAATTGTTAAAGGCTCAATTTTTCCTTGCGATAGCTTATAAAAGAGTCTTTTGCTTTCGTAAAGCCTTATGGGCCTCTCTATGAGATTCTGCCAACGTACTTGACTATTTAACTGATTTCGATACCGTTCTAGTTCTCTGGTTGAGATTAGATGTTCGCTTAGCATATATCTACGAAGTTCAGGCCATTCTGCACAGGCTTCTAGTACTTCCGAACTTATTAATTCGGCGGTCCTTACTAGCCAATTACTTATGAATATTTCCAGATGTATTAATGCTCGTGGGTCGTCAGAAGGCAGAAGCTGGCCCTCAACTAATACAGGCTTGTCACTTAGTAGAGGATCAAGCATTCGCTTTGGTTCTGGTAGTTCTTCATCTACCTGAAGGAGCTCTGTCAATTCAATTAATTGCTCTGAGAGAGGATTAAGTTCATCGCCTCTTGGGATTTGGAGATAATTCCCTGCCATGATGCGAAGCGATTGCTGTCTGATCTCGAGTTGAAGGTCCTTCCATAGGCTTTCTCCAGATCTTTCTGAATTTAGATTTGTCCTGAGTCGCATTACTACTTGGTCAAGTTGATTAAGCAGTGCATTCATTAAGTCTCTTCTACGAGTGCTGTTTAGGGCTTCAATCGCCAGAAGACTTCCTGTTGAATTATTAACTTCTCCTTCAATAACTTGCTTGAGCCTTTCTTGGATTGCGTTCCAGACGCCTACTGAATTGCGTTCTTTTAGGGTTATGTCCGTACCATAGCGAATTGAACTGAGCTCACTTTTATTAATAACTAATCGATCAGAGTTACTTGATGGAGTCTTTGAATAATTTTTTGATCTAACTGGCCCCCATAGCCATAGTATTAATGAACGAGCGCTTTTCAATTCTCTAATTCGACCATTCACTACGATTAAGAAAAGACGAGTCTGCTTTGCTCGGCTGACAATTCTTTCTAGCTTAGTTAGATCACTATTTATTTGTTGAAGAGCACTTGCTAGTAGCCATTCACCTAGCCCTATCGGTACAAGTTGAGATACCCCTATTGAATTGGAGGTGTCCTTGAGCCTTACAATTCTTCCGCCTTCTAAAATTGTTTTTATTGCTTCATTTAGGGTCTTTATGTCAGGAGCTTGAAGTAATCCAGCACATTCGAGAAGGAGTAGTTCAGATGCGGCTATACGAATATTGTCGGGCAGTAGTAATAAAACTGAGGTTGGCTCCCAATTCTTATGTAAGCGCTGTAGCTCTATCTGTATGGAACTTAGGGCTTCTAGATTCTCTATAGACCAGATAATAAGAGAAGGATGCTTCGTTAACTCATCTGGCTTAGCGTAGACAATTAGCTCGGTGTTTGTACGAGTGAGTTCTATGGCTAGGGATTCAGCAAGCAAATCTGATGCCAACAAAAGAATTTGGTTTGGTGTGCTGTTTGCCAAATTTGCTACTACCTAGCTTCTCTAGGCCAAACTTAACGAGCCTTTACGGAATACTCCAGTCCTATAGCATTATTTGCTAATAGTTAAACAATTCCCTTGCTTTTACCGGCAATAAATCGCATTAGAGGACTAATTGCTCAGAACCATTGTTTTAGTTGACTATTTTTGCAACTACTGACTATTAAGCAATAAAACTGTCTTTCTTTATTGAATCTTGAAGACGACCATCTCCGATAGCTTGATTGGCCTCTTTTAGGGTGAAGGCTCCGTCATAGAGCGCTCTTCCAACTATGACAGCAGTTACTCCATATTGCTCAAGTTGTAAAAGAGAAAGCAAGTCACTCATTTTTCCAACCCCTCCAGAGGCTATAACAGGCACATGTGATGCAATTGCCATCTTTTTCATTGCATCGAGATTTGGACCTTGGAGGGTTCCATCAGTTTCTATATCTGTAGTAATAATTGCAGCAATATCTATATTTGAGTAATTCCTCGCTAAGTCTATTGCCGAAATCTCACTTGCCTTCGTCCAACCTCTAGTAGCAACTCTTCCTTTTTTTGCATCAATACCAATAACAATTTTGTTTGGGTGACGGTCGGCAAGATCATTAACCAGCTCTGGCTGTTCAATCGCTACTGTTCCAAGGATGACTCTGTCAACGCCGAGCTCTAGTAAAGCTTCTGCCCTTTCGATTGAACGTACACCCCCACCAACTTGTATTGGAATTTCTAAAGCGGTTGTTATTTGTTGGATAGATTGATCGTTTATTGGCTTACCTGTTTTCGCCCCATCAAGATCAACTAGATGCAAACGTCGTGCGCCTTGATCCTGCCAAGATATCGCCTGCGCAACTGGATCATGATTGAAAAGTGTTACTTTTTCATAGTTACCTTGATTAAGGCGTACACAGGACCCTTCAAGTAGATCGATTGCTGGGATGATTTCCATTGGGTTTTTAGTTAATCCTTTTATCAATATTGGTGTTGGTAGCCTTTAGCTTAAGTTGAACTAGTTACATACTTCAACGGTCACATTGAGGGAAGGACACCTGTGAAAATCTTGGTAATGGGTGGAACTCGTTTTGTAGGAAAGGCTTTAGTAGAAAAACTTCAATCCACATCGCATGAGCTTACTTTATTTACAAGGGGTAAAAAGCCAGTACCGAAAAAGGTAGATCATATAATTGGAGATCGAAAGGATGTAAATGATCTGAAATCACTCGAAGGACGCTCTTTCGATGTGATTGTTGACAGCTCAGGAAGAACCCTCTCCGATACTCAAGGTGTTTTAGAAAAAACAGGTATTCCACGTCATAGATTTCTGTATGTGAGTTCAGCCGGCGTTTACGCTGACTCTAATGAATTGCCTCTTGACGAAGAAAGTGCTGTTGATCGTGCTAGTAGACATATTGGAAAGTTTGAGACTGAAGAATGGCTAAGAACTAACCAAGTGCCTTTTACAAGCTTTCGTCCTACATATATTTATGGACCTGGAAATTACAACCCTGTTGAAAAATGGTTTTTTGACCGAATAATCCATGACCAACCAGTGCCTATACCTGACGATGGTATGACTATTACTCAGTTAGGTCATGTCGTGGACCTTGCAGAGGCAATGACACTAAGTCTTTATAACGATAAGGCTGTTAATTCGATATACAATTGCTCTGGCATTCAAGGTGTTACTTTCCTCGGTTTAGTTCAGATGGCAGCATTGGCGTGTGGTAAATCGCCTGATCAAGTTCAGTTGCAGAAGTTCGATTCTTCACTCTTAGATTCAAAAGCACGCAAATTATTCCCTTTGAGAATTTCTCATTTTTTAACTAATACAAATAAAATCCAAACTGATCTTTCATGGAAACCAAGCTTTACTCTTTTATCTGGACTAAAAGATAGTTATCAAAATGATTACCTGATCAATCGTGAAGAACAACCTGACTTTAGGAATGATCAAATCCTTATTGCTTCTTAAGATAATAGTATGCAGATAGATATGCTAGGAATATAGATACCCAGAAACACAAAATACCTATTTCTTTAGATATAATAGAGTAATTTAATCCTATCCAACTAGGTGGCCAGAAGATTAGAAATAAACTAGCAAATTGAACTATTGTTTTTGCTTTGCCGAGATTCGAAGCAGGTCCCCCACCTTTTGCTATTGACCTCCAATTTGAAACGACTAGTTCTCTTGTTATTAGTAACCAGACGCTCCAGAATGGCAAAACAGAATCACATATTAACCATAGATAAGCTGAATTAAGTAGAATTTTGTCGGCAAGAGGGTCCATCTTTGCCCCCCAGTCACTTCCTCCTACAATCCTTGCGATCTTGCCATCGGCATAGTCGCTAATGGCAGCTACAAGAAGCAAGATCCAGGCAAGAGAAAAGTTTCTATTTATAAGTACAACTATTAAGGGCAGACTAATTATTGCTCTTAAGAGAGTAAGCGAGTCTGCTAGCTTTCTAAGCTTAGAGTTCGTGAACACAATCCTAAATCCTTTCAATTTAAAAAAGAAATGTTATGGTTTTATATGGTTATTAACCACTAATCCACTTTACTAAAAATATGCCTTGGTTGCTAAAAACTTAATTTATAAAAATGTTTAGGTTCTCTCTTAGATATCTCCTCTTAATAGCTTTTTAGGTAAATAAGCCTCACTTTTTTGACCTAATTATCTTATTGAGTGACCTGTTGATAATATAAATAGACTTATTAACACCATTTGTTAGGAAGCCTTTGAAGCAATTGTCTTTAGACATGCACTTCGCTTTAATTTTCCCCTTATTGGGAAGTGATGCTATGTTTTGTAGCCAGGATTTGTAAGAATTTCGACCAAATATTAATTGGTTGATTTGTTCAAGACTAAAAATATTCTCTGTTAATATGAATCTCCTTCTTTGTATATTTATCATATATGGGGTACTTTTATCACTAATTCTATCAGTCTTGTTCCATCTATCATTCTGTTCTGAGTAACTTTTTAATTTGGGTACTATTAATCTGCTCTTAGATGCATGATCAGGTAGATAGGCTGCAACTAAATTTCTCTTTCTAGCTAAAGCTGTTGTTTCTTCTAATGTAAGACCTCTCTTGCTCATTAATACCTCTAGTCGGCCATCATTCCTTAAGCCGTATAGCATCCTTACTCTTGGTAAATAGTACCTAATCTTCTGGCTTAGATTCAAATCATAGGCACCTTTATATGATAACGGTTCTGCTTCTATGTCATTATAAATACTATGGAGGCCTCCAATAAATGTTTTATAAACTCTCGCTCTCTTAGAGGTTAGTTCACCATAACTAAAATGAATTATTCCATTATATTTAATTCCTATATAAGCTCGTTCAATAGCTGCTGCACGATTGCGACTCATAACCACCTTTCTGCCAAATTTCATATCACCTAGTGGATAAATTACTTTTTTGCTATTACTTTCTACCGTTTCCTCATACATAGGCCCTGAGAAATATGCAAGTCTTTTTTCATCATTATATGCCTCTAGTTCTTTTCCCAAGCCCTTGATTATTCCAAAATTAACTTTTCTCGTATCGAAGATTATCACATAAGCTTTTTCTTCTGATTTGTATTCAAAAAGTCTCTGCTTGGATACTAACTTATCTGAAGCCTTTCTACTAACAGATTTAGCATCTACTGTGAGTGGAAATACAGTAAAGTTCAATAAAGCAATAAAAGGGATAGCTCGCATTGTTAAGTTCAAGAACAACGCCTTGTTGCATTTTTTATTAAGTCGAATAGACAGTCTATTGCTATGAGGCTTATAGCTTCTTGTTTTATGTTTGTTTCTCCAGTCCAATGAGATGTAGTTGGGTGCAACTTTTCGACAGATTAGCCTGACTTGACCAACCTAAGAGTAAATCTAAAACATCTGGTTTGATAACTGAGTAAGCTCTAGATTATAAATAAATAATACATAAGATCAATCTAAGCCTATAATAAAAATTGATTGTTTGTGAATTGCTCTTATGACTACTGCATTATTGCTTGCGTTAATAGGGTCTTTAGTTTCTATGTACTTTATTGTCCAACGCCTAGATAAGCAATAGGATCTTTTTTTTCTGATCATGCTTTATATCAATCATCCTTAGTTGTTGATCTACAGCCTATCAAGAGATACGTGTCGCCTTATTCCATCTTCAATTAGAAACGAGGCAAGGCTGCTGCAACTCCTCTTCTCTTGCATAGCCTGCTCTTTAAGTTTTTTCATCAGCCCAGCTGGCAATGTGAGATTTAATCTTTCAGATTCAGCCGATTCTGATACCTCCAAGATGCTCAGAACTTTCGGTTCTCGGTTTACGTGACCTTCTAGCTCCTTTATCAACTCGTTAATGAGTGACACTATTGTGCGTTAGTTTAGTTACGTTTTTGATTCTATTCGGTAATTCTCCTTCTGCAAGTTTCTTTTAGTATGTGCAGAATTTCTACTATTAAATATCAGAAGACCTTATAAGGGTTGCATCGTAATCTGGGCATAGTTAAACGGTAGTTTTAATCATGAGATCTTTGTCGTTGAGGCTCCCACCTGACAGTGATGTAAGGAGCACCATCGAACAACTAGGTAGAGAACAGAATGAAGAAGGCTTCATACTTGGAGTGGTAGGCAATCTATCTAGAGCAGCATTTCAGTGCCCAGGCCGAAGGGAACCGACTGTTTTGCAAGGCAATCTTGAAATAATTACCCTTAATGGTACTTTTTCTCCGAGTGGGGTACATTTGCATCTCAGCCTCTCAGATGGTGACTGTCAGGTTTGGGGAGGTCATTTAGAGCCAGGAACTAAAGTTCTAAAAGGCGCAGATATTCTGGTAGGTTTCTACAATTCAGGCTCAACAGATAAAGATTCTGACTTAATAACCAAAATAAATAACAATCCAAGAATAGAAATAGCTATTATGAAAAATTGTCCTTGGTCAAATAGAGCTTTAAGAATCCTAAACTCATTAGATCTTCCCTATAAAATTATCAATGTTGATAATGATAAATCCTTCCATGATTGTCTTGAAAGAAGTAATATGAATACCTTTCCGCAGATATTTGTCGATGGTGACTGTATTGGTGGTTACGATTCATTGGACAAATTAAACCGTGCCGGCAAGTTAAAGAGTTTTAA
Organism: Prochlorococcus sp. AG-363-M17; assembly: GCA_003278365.1. GTDB lineage: Bacteria > Cyanobacteriota > Cyanobacteriia > PCC-6307 > Cyanobiaceae > AG-363-P08. The sequence goes on from QCFS01000001.1 coordinate 33,804, forward strand.
GTGAAGCAATCAATTGATAATTTAGACTTCTGGCAGCTAAAACCATTTTGGTGCCGACCCTGGAGCATTGTCTTAACTGGTCTTTTTATTCTTGTAATTAGTTGGACCTTACTTCCGATACTTTTTGCTTGTCTTGCATCGCTTGCAGTAATCATATGGTGGTTTCTCTTTCTTAAGCTTGTACCTGATACATTTAAACGTCAACTTGAAATTGACTAGATTCATTATGTATTTATTGATTTAGATTAACTTTTCCTTTTAGTCAATTTAGGATCTTAATAGACGCAGAATAATTAATTTATAAAGCTTGACCCTTTTAATTGCCATATATTTTATAAGGTGAAGCTAGGACTTTTTTTGTCTCCTCAATTAATTCACGACGCCCCTAATAGCTCGTCTGCTCTAAAGATCAGACCCTTACGGCCGGCTGACATAGCAGTTGTTACGCAATGGGCCCGTCTTGAGGGTTTTGCTCCTGGCACTGGAGATGTTGATATATATAGGCATACTGACCGGCAAGGCCTTTGGGTTGGTTGGCTTAGAGATAGGCCAATTGGATGTATTGCAGGAGTTAAATACAACCCAGCTTATGGTTTTATTGGGATGTTTCTGGTTATTCCTGAGGAACGTGGACGCGGATATGGCGTTCAACTTTGGCAAAAAGCTCTAAATCATTTAGCAGATGTTCCTTGTATAGGACTGGAGGCAGCGCCTGACCGTATTGATGACTATTCCAAATGGAATTTCTCTGTTTCTTCTCCTACAACACGTTGGCAATGGATCGGTCACGAGAGTGTGCCTAGTGACTTTTTAACTGATCAGAAGGAATATAACGGCTTAAAGCTTTTTGAAGGTCGCCACATCCCATCAAGTTCTGTTCAGGCCTATGACGCACTGAGAGAGCCAAGCCCAAGACCGCACTTCATTGCAGATTGGCTTCGACATTCAGATGGCACTGTGATGGCACTTATAGATGGCAAAGGTTTATGTCATGGATTTGGTCGAATTCGTCCATGTTTACTTAAGGAGGGACATGGGTGGAGAATTGGCCCACTTCTTGCTGACGATACTTTTTTAGCAGAACTTTTGATAACGAGACTGCTCACTCACCATCCAGGGGTCGTTCTTTTGGATGCACCTGGCCGGAACCCCTTGGCTAAAGAATTATTTGAGAAATTAGGTTTTTTAAAACTTTCAACAACCTATCGTATGTATCGGGGTGAACAACCACCAATTTCAATGCATGATGTGTTTGGACTGGCTTGTCTTGAGCTTGGTTGAAAATTGAGATCTTAGTAGGAATTTAGAATTATCCTGATTAAAGGGATATCAATTTCCTGAATGATTATTAGAGTTTTCTCTGAGGCTTTGTTTTTCTGTAAGGAGCTCCTCCTCGAGTTGTTTAATTAACTTTGACACTAGTGACTGGAATTCTGGTTGGCATCCTTTAAATGCTGCCTTGTGACGTATTGGTTCATTTCTAGTTCTTAGATCAGTTAGCATTAATTGCAAGGCATCAATTTTGGCGTTGGTGATCATATCTAATTGATAATACTTATAAATATTATGATGCCTAAATGGACAAACTTTCAATAGCTTTCTTCATATTTGTTTGAGGTACATCAGGACTACTAGTAATTTCTACTATTTTGCCTATTGAAGCAGGTGTTTTTATGGACTCTATACAGCAACGTGCTACTAACCTGCGTGGTATATATGCATCTTGCTGTTGGTCAGGACCTGTATATTTTATCCGCTCTTCTTGTAGATTATCTTCTTTTTCAGAAAGACCCCCTGGTCTTATTACTGTCCAATCTAGACCACTATTTTCAAGTGCTTGCTCACCAATTCTTTTCCAAATAAGAATTAGACCAAAGAGGTTAAGAGGATGAATCAGTCTGCCAGTACATAATGAACTAACAAGAATTATTCTTTTAAGGTTTAGTCTTTTGCAGCTTTCAACTTGGTTTTTTACTCCAATCGCATCAATACGTGCTGGACCTGTTAAATCAACTGATGGTCGAGCTCCGGTTGCTATTACAAGGGTATCAACACCTTTTAGGGCTTGATCTAGCGAATTCTTGTTTGCAAGAGAAATAATAAAGGTCTCACATGCCTTGAGGGAATCTGGAATCACTGAATTTTTTCGGACCAGGAGCCTTACCGTATAGCCTTGCCTAAGTGCTTCTTCTGCGATTCGGGAACCAGTTTTTCCAGACGCACCACTAATTGCTATGTTCATTTGGTTGTTTTTAAAGGGAGGGATTGGCAGCTTAAAAACCTTTCCCTATATTATAGTATTGTTTAATTATTTTTGTGCATAGTAGAATATTTGTATTACTCATTAGCCGCTATTTTGGGGTACTATTGTTATAAATTAGGAGTACTATCATTGCGGCATTAAGTCCTCTTGCAGTTTTGATGTGAAACTCGTATCAACAATTCCTCTTTATTGCTTGACTTCTAATTATTATTTATATTAAGGCCTAATCCATTTAACAGGATGTTGCCTCTTTGGGAACAATGTTTTACACAACCCACATGAACGACCATCACATCCACGTGCTGTACAGTGCTCTCTCCCGTAATAAATAATCTGAAGATGTAAATTATTCCATTCTGAAATAGGGAATAACTTTTTCAAATCACTCTCAGTCCTAAGAACATTTTCTCCAGTAGTCAACTCCCACCTTTGAGCAAGTCTATGTATATGGGTGTCAACGGGAAATGTAGGAAATCCAAAGGCTTGGGCCATTACAACACTCGCTGTTTTATGCCCTACACCAGGAAGAGTCTCTAGTTCTTTAAAAGTTGAGGGTACCTTGCCATTGTACTCATCTAATATTAGTTTAGATAACTTATAGATATTTTTTGATTTTTGATTTGCTAGGCCTATTTGCTTTATTAAACTTAAAATATTAACTTGACCTAGTGTTACCATCTTTTGTGGATCATTTGCCATTTTGAATAGGCTTGGAGTTATTTCATTTACCTTCTTATCTGTACATTGAGCACTTAACACAACAGCGACTAATAATGTAAATGGGTCATCGTGATATAGAGGTATGTCAGGGTTTGGGTATAAATTCTTTAGATACTCTCTAATAATTACCGATCTTTTTTCTTTATTCATAGCAACGCTTGAAAATTCCTCTTACTTTAGCAACCTCCATGCTACTTGTTACTTTGTTTACTTAAGTTTGAGATAAATGATAACGCTAATATCCCTATAATTGAGAAAACTAGTATTGTTTTACCTCCTTCAAGTATGCCTGATCCCAGTGCAACTATAGGTGGATCTGATATTAATATACTAACAATTAGAGAAGGTAAGAACTTTTTCCAAGGAGTTTTCGTTAAGCCTATCCCGTAGCTTACGAAATCAAACAATCCTGTCATTAACAATCCTGTCATTAATAAGAAGTTGTTTTCTATCTTCTTTTTGCTAAACGTTTCCACTTTCTCTATAAATTTCTTACCGACCAATTTCTTAACTAGATCTCTACCGAAATATCTTGCAAGACCAAAGCAGATTATACAAGCACTTAAATCAGCCAAGCAAATCAATACAATGCCTTTTTTAAAACCAAGCAGTGCTCCGGAAAGTAATGAGTAGGCTGTACTTGGTAGTGCAGGTATCAGAATGCTTGTAAACCTTAAGGTAAAAAGGGCATGACTTGCATACTGCTGTGACTCTTCTACGATCTCTTTTAACTCAACTAGTCCGTATGTATATAGATAGAAAAGGCTTGTAATTATAAATACAGTTATTGCTAGTAACTTTATTATGCCTCTCTTGGAGAACTTATGACTTGTTATCATCTCACTGGATAAGCCAATTAAGCTAATCTTAGCTTCTAAGCATATGGTTTGTAGTAACTTATCAATTAATTACGCCTAACTAGCCTTGATTCTTGCCAATCATGACAGATTCTTTTTACATTAAATATCTTGTAATTTCGAAAAGATTAGCCAATTTCTTAATCCATTAATCAAAATTTAAAGGGAACTAATTACCAACTATTGTCAATCCTTCAGGGTGTGTGTCATTTGTTACATAGATCCGTGATATTTGTTTCATCTCCTGCCTGAATCCTGCTTTGCCTCTGTGTCAACTTCCATGATCATCTATTGCAACGAGCTTTCCTTTCGACCTATTGTTAAAGCCTAATGTTGATACCTTGATTGTTTAAGCTTAGGCTTCCATCAATTATTGAATTCTGCCAATTCTTCATTCTTAATTAATTAGACAGTGACAGATACTTGCATACAACTTAAGAGTGTGTGGCACCAATATGGGCAGGCAATGCGATCAGATTGGTCACTTAAGGATATTCATTTTCGTTTGGGCAATGGTGAGCTTATAGGACTTTTGGGTCCATCTGGATGTGGAAAGACTACCTTGCTCAGATTGATCGCAGGTTTTGAAAAACCTTCCAAGGGAAAAATTTTGATTAATGGAGTTGAAGTTGCAAATGATCAGGTAGTTCTTCCACCAGAGAAAAGGGGAATTGGCATGGTTTTTCAAGATTATGCTTTGTTCCCTCACTTAAATGCATGGAATAATGTCTGTTTTGGACTCCGTAAAAATCAAGATATGGGAAGGGCTTTATGGCTTTTGGAAATGTTGGGCCTTGAAGAACTCAGATATAGATTCCCACATGAATTATCAGGGGGACAACGACAAAGACTTGCTTTAGCAAGAGCTTTGGCCCCAGGAACTTCAATTGTTCTTTTAGATGAACCTTTTTCAAGCCTTGATGTAGAAGTCAGATTGCGACTTAGAAGTGAGTTGCCATCTGTACTCAAATCTTGTGGTGCTAGCGGCATACTTGTAACTCATGATCCACAAGAAGCTTTAGCCATTTGTGATCGAGTGGCTGTTTTGAAAAATGGAGTCATCCATCAATGCGACGAACCCTACCTATTAGTTCAAAAACCTTCCACGCCTTTTGTAGGACGTTTTGTCTTACAAAGAAATGTTATTCCAATTAAGGTTTCTCATAAAGGTTGCTTTACACCCATAGGCCCAGTCGATTTACCGGTTGAATCTTATTCTTTATCTCCGATGGAGTTAATGGTTGACGATCAGTCTTTTCTTGTAGAAAAAGACTTGCATGGCGAAGGAATTATTCTTGGTAAGGAGTTCCTAGGTGGCTATTGGCTTCTTAAGGTACAAATAGAAAACTTAGTTCTGCGAGTAAGGCATTCTTTAGAGATACCTTTTCAAACAGGTGAGCGTTGCAGGGTTAATTTCCGAACCGGATGCAAGGGTGTTATTTTTCCAGGTTCTATACCCTGCCTTTTTTAGAATTTTTGGAATTTAAATTATAATTCTAGTTTTAGAACTGATATTTGTTATTTGAGGTATACCTAATCTCAAAGCTATATGTTCTTTAGCCTAGTTTTTGCATTGGCATTTTCCTCCTTTCCAATTAGAACATTTTTTCTTTTTGCAGGCTTTCTTTTTGTCATGCTTAAAGTTCTTCCGCCTAGAAGTTTTATCTGTTATTACCATGCCTATTGATGTTCCCATGATTGCCAGTTCTGCCTGGAGTTGAGATTGATTCGCATTCTACATAAATAGAACCCATCGAATCGATAATCTTTGCTTTTAATAAATCTGTTGTATCATTTATTACAAGGAGTAAATGCTTAGCTTCTTCCATTTCTTCCTTATCTTCAGCTTTTATCTAATTCAATGACATCTACAGCAAATAGCTCTTTTCTCGATCTCGCTACTGGACCAGCTGGCAGGGCAATGGCTCAGCCGATGGACAAGTCTTTGTTGGAGGCTTTCCAACAACATCTCACAATGGAACGTAATGCTAGTGCATCATATTTTGCACATTCAATATGGTTTGCAGAACGCGAATTACGTGGTTTTAGTAAGTACTTCAAGGAAGAATCTCATAATGAACAAATTCATGCCGCCACTTTTGCTGATTATCTAATTTCTCGAGGACAAACAGTAATACTTCAAGATTTACCAGTACCTCGCCAATCATGGACCTCTGTAGAAGAGATAATGGCTTTCTCTTTTCAACTAGAGGTGGATGTAACATCATCACTACATCAACTTTATGCAATGGCAGAGAGGTCTTCTGATATGCGAACTACTGTATTTCTTGATCCCACAATTGACTTGCAAGTTCAATCTGAGCATGAATTTGCTCACCTGCTTGGACGGGTAAAACTAGCTGATAATCAGGCTTCAGCAATGCTAATTATCGATGGTGAATTAACTAATGGATTACATGCACCAGCTAAATTAGCCTAATATCTCACCTCAATTAAGATATAAGTGCTTAAAATCCTTCGTAACTATTAATTATTATAGTTGTATTAATATATTTTAGTTGATTATTAATGCACCCCTATAGCATATTTCAATTAGAAATTCTATTGAATAGTCATAGTTTGAGTTCTTTTCTTTTAACTCTTTTGCACATCTAAGGATTTCTAGTCTTCTGGCATTTAATGAAATTAACTCATCTTTCAGCCTAGAATAAAAATTACTATCTTTAGTTGAATTAATTGAATCTTGCAGATCTTTAGTTCGATAATTAATGTTATCGACCTCCCTGCAGAGGCTTCCAACTAAGGAGTCCGAAACATAGAGTGAATTTTGCATCTTTATCTTCCTCAAGCAGTTATAGGGGAAGATTCAATCCAAGTTGGAGCTAGCTTTATAATAGGTTCACCACTAGGGACATTAAGCAATTCTGCTGACCTCAACCTTGATATCAAGCGAGTAGATGTAACACGAGTTGAACCGATTAACTCGCCTATCCTTTCATGAGTTAATCGAAATGGTAGGTCACACCAATCTCCGCATCTGCGTCCAAGTCTATTGACTAGCAAAGCTAGCAGTGCTTGTAAGCGAAGTTCAGCACTCCCCAAGTGTCTTATTCGAAGAAGTTGAAGCGTCCACTCATTGACAGCGTCAAATGAGGCTGACGCTTCTTCAGCATCGTTTTTAAAGCAGAGAGGGGTTAGTGCTTCTATGCATACACCTTCACTACATAATCTATTTGTACGAAGCTGGTCACCAGTCTGAAGAAAAGCAAGTGTCATTCCTTCAGTTTCTTCGCAGGGACAATAAACACGTGCAATTCCATCAAGAACTTCTATACACCTACCTTCATCCGCAATTGAAGAGCTAATCAGCACGGAATGGCCAGTAGCAACTCTTATGGCCTTTTGCGGATTGTCTGGCAAAAATCGGAAGCTCATTTTAGAAAGCGAGAGCTTGTTGAGAACTCGTCTCAATCTATAACCACGGACCCGTTTTTTGCAAGCGATTCTCAATAGCAGTAGTTAGGTGATAAAACCTATGGAATGACGATTCGTGAAAATGGTTGCTATTGCTGTTATCTCAGAAATCTGAACAGTAGTTGCGAATTGTTATCAATTCAAAACTACTGTTCAGATTGGTTTCTGAAAGGAAAATTTTTAGAGGACTTCTTTGTTTTGTTGAGGTTGGAATCTCTTTAGTTATTGCTGGTTGTATCTGAGGGGCCACCTTTGACGGCTAATAAAGCCGTTCCATCAAGAAACTGCTGGTCTAATAGCAGTAGCGAAGCACTGTTGTCTCCTGCCAGTCTTAACCTCTTCCTTACAAACCTGGCCTCAGCTTCTTCTTGCAACTGTTCTGCAACAAACCAATCAAGCATTGCAGTGGCACTCCTTTCACCTGCTTGTTCGGCGATTGAGTAAATTCTGTTTATAGAAGCTGTTACTTCCTGTTCCATTTCGTAGACCTGATCAAAGAGCGCACCTGTTGATGACCAACTCCTTTTTGGAGCATCAAGACTTGGCAGTTCGACTTTTTCATCACAATCAACTAAGTAAGCGATGAGTCTGTCAGCGTGTCCTCTTTCTTCTTGACTCTTGGTCTGCATATATGAAGAGAATCCAGGAAGGTCTTTCTCTCTTAACCAAATTGACATAGCTAAGTAAGTATGACCAGCTTGGAATTCACAAGACAGATGATTGTTAATTGCACGAGTCAGCTCTTGCATGAAAAGTCCTATTAAGCATTATTTTGATTCTATAGAAGAATCATAGTCAAACAAGATCTGACATTAATACTTACATTGCTCGATCTAATATATTTTTAATATTATCTATCTGACAACTATATTTACAATCAATAGACAAAAGATATTTTTTTGCTCTAGATTTATAAGTAAATATAGTTATTTCTGAGGTCAGATTTGAAGATGAAAGACGAGACTATTCTGATCGAATTGCTTACTGCTATTAAGTCAATCTCCTCTATGGAGACAGGTCATAAACGTTTAGTTATATTGCTAGGTCAGTTAGGAGATTTCGATAGTTTTGAATATTGTCAGACTTTAGTCTCAAATCTCGATCAATTTCTTATATCAAATACCCACCTTTGTATAATTGCTATAGGTAATGATGAATCAAAGACCTCATTCTGTCAATTTACAGGCCTACCCGAAGAATATCTTTACGTTGTTGATGATAATACATTGCATAAAAAACTAGGAGTAGATGTTGGTTTATCTGTTACTGGCAACTCATATGTGAATCTATTCTTAATGTGCTTGGGGATTGGATCTCCAGGTACTCTAAAAGAGGTTCTTAGAGGATATACAGGTGATTCTAATGCAAGCAGTATTTTTAAAAAGGATCAGCGATTGATGGTTATAAACAAGATACAAATTAACACAAGCTTCTTCGAGAATATCTTTGGAACGGGATTTCTTAGACCTTTTGAACTTGCAACAAGACGATTGTTGAATATGGAAGAAATTTTATGCAATTGGCATAAGTACATGCCTGTAAAATCCTTAATTACACAGAGGAATGCCACCTTTTTGCTAGACCACAAAGACAATTTGCTTCTTTCTTATTATTCCAAAGGCCTTCTAGATTATACTCCCAATAAAAGCAAGCCTCTTGATTTCTTGTTCTAGATCGATTGAGATTTTTATGCATAAAACTTGCTTAATAGTGAATTTTTATCTTATTTATGGACTAGCTTATGAAGGTTGGCTATCATTTATTTATAAATGAAACTTCTTTAAATTAATAAATGATTTCGAAACCTTGCCCAAGATGTGGATGTCTTGAATTTAGGGCGGATAGATCATTGGCAGGTAGATTGATATGTTGCCAATGTGGAGCACCATATGGATCAATAAACTCTTACAGAGGAAATATAGTATATAGGCGAAAAAATAATAGTAAGAATTTATTATTCATACTATTATTCATTTTAGTAGTTCTATTAGTAATCTTATAGGCCTAACCGAGTATTGATTTACTTATGTTTTTTTAGTAATTGGAATTACCTTCCAGTAATCGTTTATATGATGTACTTCTACTGGTGTTTTATATAAACTTGAAATATTATAGCTTGTTAGAATTTCTTTTGGAGTTCCATCTTGAATTATTCTTCCCTCCGATACTAGTAATATCCTCTTTATTTCAGGAATTATAGTATCTATTCTATGGGTAGCTATTAAAAGAGTAATTCCATTACTGATTAATTCTCTTTGAATCTTCATTAACCCATGTAATGCTTTTAGATCTAGCATATTCATAGGTTCATCTAATACAACTACTTCTGGATTGCTTACAAGTGCTCTCGCTATTAAAACTTTCTTTTTTTGACCTTCTGATAACCGCCCAAATAATTCCTTTTGAAGACCTACTAGTCCCATCCTAACGATACATGATTTCACATTTCTATTAGTTTCGTCCGCTCTCCTGTGGCAACTAAGGTTTCCCATTTTACCTTCTATTCCAGAGTGTACGATCGACAAAACGTCAGAACCTTTGTTGGTTCTATCCCAGACACTTGTTGAGACAATGCTAATTTTTTTCCTTAAATCTTCTAACTTGTAATGCTTACTCTGAAAGAAACTTATTTCTAAGTCATCTTTTATTACTGGATATAACTCTCGCGAGATTAGATTAATTATTGATGATTTTCCTGAACCGTTTGGACCAAGGATAACTGTACTTTCTTGTAGATAAAGTGATAATGATAATTCCTTTATCACTTTTTTATCTCCTATCCATGTCTCTATATTCTTCAATTCGACCCAGCTTTTCCTGCTCATTTAAGAATTAGGCTTTACATTCAAGAATCTTTAGCAGTAATACCTATAGCATGCCCAGTTTCTGACTCCAGAAGGCATATAGCTGCCAACTTGACCATAGGAATATTGCCAGGAAGGCCCAGTTCATCCAGGCTGGCCGTGATTGTTGTGGTTCCAAGTCCCTAGTTTTCTTTAATAATAGCTATTCTCCGGGGGATTTCCAGTACGCCTGATAATCTTCTATGCTGTTATATTAATCTTATTTGGCATAAGTAATTTATCTTTCTTTTGGCTTGGTGATATTCTAATCAGTAAGAAGTGATTTCTCAGATCAATAGGATTATGAAACCTATTGGAACTAAGGCTCTAATTACTAAATTTATAAGAATCGAACGATTATTTTGTTCCATTAGAGACATGTTTTCAGGGGGATATATCATCGGCATATCTTTATACACACTGTTTGTATTAGAACTAGTTGGATTCAATTGCCAAGGAGTATCTTTGAGATCAGAGGCTTTATACCAGTCCCAGTAATACTGTATTGCTTTGTCTTCACCAAGTAATTTGATCTTATCTTTTTTAATAAAACCCATTTGCTCGTTATATGTTTGTGTCTTAAGTACTAGGTAATCCTCAGAGAAAATACGATAGAAAATACGATGCTGTAGTTGTTTGAATAAGAATAGTGATGTGAGAACCTTGTTTCTTAGAAATTTTCTATAATGTCTAACTATTACTCTGGCTCTGTTCTGTGCTAGTGGTATGTGATCAAGAATCTGAATATACCTTGCAGTCTCAGGGGTTCCTTTGTAAATACATATTCTTCCTGGTGGAATGAACTTGACTGTAATAAACTCGCCTTTCTCCTTGTCCTTGTGATTATATTTACTCTCTATATGCTTCTCATCTCTCTTTATTTTCTGATTGAAGCTTGTTATTGCTTCTCTGTTTACATCTTTATCTGGTATCGTGTTTCCATGAATCCAAAATATGTGCAAAATATCAAGATGGTTCTCAATTATTCTTGACCAATCACATTTGAAATCAACGCATACTTCTTCGTAGGAATATTCAGATGTATCGAATCCAAATGTTTCAGGGACTAGATTTTCCAGAGATGATTTAATTTCAAAGTCCTTGATATCAGTTTTAGCCTTTCCTGTGTAGTAGATATAGATATATCCTTGTTTCTCTACACATGGATATTGATACAAGTGTATTCTTTTTGCATAGTTATTATAATTTGAATCAATAATATGAGAACAAGTTAGACGTTCTAAATTCGTGCAATTGCCATCTGATGAAAATCTACCTCCATGATAAGGACAAATTATATCCCCTTCTTTGAGTGCTCCTCCTTGAAATGATGCACCTCTATGCGGACACAAATCCTTGACGCATCTAACCCTTCCCTCCTTGTCCCTGTATAAGACAAGTGGCTCATTGAACATGGAGAAGAAATTCAATTCTCCATCTTTGAGCAGGCTGCTACTGCAAACTGAATACCAGCCAAGAAGCCCACTTGAGAGTTGATCTGAAGTTTTGCTATAGCTACTCTCTTCGGTAATTACATTCGAATTTTCCTCGTATGTTCTTTCCACAGAGTGTTCGCCCTGCCGAAAAAGTGTTTTTGTTGTAGTAAACCCTTCCTCAGGCATGATGGATATTCACTATTTCGTTGAAGTAATGCGTTTATTAGAAAAAACCATACTAATCCATTCTGCGATTTTCCCCTGGCTGGTTGTAAATCTCTAGGTTCGAGAATCGGCCTACTACTCTTCGCTCAAATCATTGTCTCTGACAGCTTTTGTTAGTTGGCTGACTATGCTTTTACTATCAAGGCAGTCCACTGAGTTCTCCCTAATACTTTGTCATAGTTAAAATTTCTTTTGTACGTCTAAATTATCAGTGCTCTTTGGCCTGGCTATTGGGTTCATTAACTCTTTAGCCCCAGGTGAGTACTGAAAAGGTAAGTATGAACATAATCTCAGTTGATGAGCTTTGTAAGAGCTATCGAGTCTCGGTTAAAAAGCCTGGTATAGCAGCCACTTTAAGTAATTTTCTGAATCGCCAGCTCCATGTTGTAGAAGCTGTTAAGAGAGTTAGTTTCAATATCGACCAGGGGGAGATCGTTGGTTTTATTGGTCCTAACGGAGCTGGAAAAACTACTACTTTAAAAATGCTTTGTGGTCTTGTTCATCCAACCAGCGGAGAAGTTTCAGTATCTGGCCACAGACCTAAGGAGCGTAATAGGGATTTTTTACAAGAAATCACACTTGTAATGGGACAAAAGCAACAGCTGATTTGGGATCTACCTCCTTTGGACTCCTTTTTTGTGAATGCGGCTGTTTATGGGTTGACTAAGTGTGAAGCAAAGAACCGTATAGATGAATTGGCAGCAATGCTGGACTTAGATAAAGAGCTTACACGTCCTGTAAGGAAGTTATCCCTCGGTCAAAGAATGAAGGCTGAGCTACTAGCTGCTCTTCTTCATCGCCCATCGGTGTTGTTTCTGGATGAGCCGACGCTAGGACTTGATGTGAATGCTCAGTCAAGAGTTAGAAAATTCCTTCGGCAATACAACAAAAGATATGGTGCAACAATTTTATTGACAAGTCATTACATGGGAGATATCACATCTCTCTGTTCCAGAGTCTTGTTAATTAATGAAGGATCTTTGTTTTACGATGGTCCTCTGGAGGAATTGACTGGCAAACTTTCTCCTTACAGATCAGTTCGTATTGAACTAAAAGAACCTCACCAGAAGTCTTCTTTTATGCAATACGGAATCTTAGAGGAATTTGATGAAAGGCTGGTAAGAATGCTTATCCCTAGAGATGAATTAACAGCTGCGATTACTTCAATATTAAACTCTTTTCCTGTTAAGGACCTCGAGATATGCGACCCTCCAATTGAGGAGTTGATAGGTAATCTATTTCAATCTGGCATTGTGCCTTAATAACATAGAGAAATATATGACTAAAAAAATCTTTCGAATTTATCGGGTAGCAAGTTCTTTATTGACTGCTCAATATGCATTGATGATTGAGTACAGAGCAGAAATTGCACTTTGGGCTATCTCAGGGTTACTTCCTTTAATCATGTTGGCGCTTTGGAGTAAATCGGATGTTATTGGTTCTGTTGGCTTAACAAGTCAGGAAATAACGCATTATTTTGTCTCTGCATTTATTGTCCGCCAATTTACAGCAGTTTGGGTGATGGTTTCGTTTGAGGAGGACAATATTGAGGGAAAACTATCCCCTTTTCTCCTGCAACCTTTACCACCTTTTTGGCGTTATGCAAGTTCTCATGTCGCAGAGCAGTTGACTCGTATCCCGTTCGTGTTTTTCATGATATCAATTTTATTTCTTTTTGTTCCAAATTCTTTTTTTATACCAAAACTAAAAGATTTTATCCTTGCAGGAATAGCTATTTTCCTAGCATTTTGTGTACGTTTTCTTATTCATTGGATCTTTGCAATGCTCTGCTTCTGGAATGAACGGGCTGCAGCAATTGAAAGACTCCTGCTTATACCTTATCTCTTCCTTTCAGGATTGGTGGCACCTCTAGAGGTCTTTTCGGATGGAGTAAGGTCAATTAGTATGCTTACTCCTTATCCATATTTGCTTTCGTTCCCTTCTAAAGTGATGTCTGGTGCAGAGGTTAACATTATTGGTGGCTTTGCAGCTCTTTTGGCATGGGGGTTTTGTCTATTCGTTGTAAGTATTTTTGCCTGGAGGCAAGGAGTTAAGCGATATTCTGCTATGGGAGCATAAGTTCTCTCATGTATAGAACTATTCATTATTATTTAAACACTTTATATTGGTTTTGGTATACAGGTTTTTCTAGCGAGCTTGAATATAGGCTCAATGTCTATGTAGAAATATTTGCTGTAATAGGAAATTTGACGGGGAGTCTATTTGTTCTAAGCATGTTTTATTCAAATGGGTCAACATTAGGAGGATGGACTTTTAATAATTCTCTAACTGTCTTATCAATATATACTTTTCTAGAGGGTTTAACGACTTGTTTCTTGCATCCCAATCTAAGCAGAATCGTACGTCATGTTCAGCATGGAACTCTAGATTACATATTGCTCAAACCCATTCAAAGTCAACTTTGGTTGTCTTTAAGGATTTTCTCTCCATGGGGTATTCCATCAATTTTAGTTGGGATTGCTTTGCTTATCTATTCCTTATCTAGATCCGCTTCTCTAATTTCATATATGTCTATTTTTCTGGGCATTATAATGCTCTTATCTAGTATCGTTATTCTTTATAGTCTTTGGTTTATACTAGCTACTACTAGCATTTGGTTCGTTAAAGTATGGAACGCTACTGAGGTTCTTCGATCTCTATTAGTTGCCGGACGTTACCCAATATCGGCATATCCATCTATGTTACGTGCTGTGTTTACTTTTCTCTTGCCAATAGCCTTTTTAACTTCAGTCCCCTCAGAAGTCTTCATAGGTCAATCATCTTCTTTTTATGTATTTCTTTCCATTCTTTTCGGCTGCATTTTCCTTTTGATTAGTATCTTTTTTTGGAGATATGCCTTACGCTTTTACACTTCAGCATCAAGCTGATATAGGCATTACACTTTAGAATTGTCTTGTCTACTCTAGCTGTTATTCAACAAATCGATAGAGAAGGCCCAGGTATCTTCCTAGCCGTGGCAGATGAACTTGACTTACAAGTCTCAATTTGTAGGCCATCTAGAGGCGATACCTTACCGACTTTAAATAATAAAGATATTCTTCTTCTGTTAGGCGGCCCTATGGGTATAAGGGATATAAAGTATCCAAGATATAATTGGCTTTCTAATGAGATTGAACTTGTTAAATATTGCTTTTCTAAACACATTCCTGTTTTAGGTATATGTTTGGGTGCTCAATTAATAGCTAAGGCAGCCGGCGGTGACATTGTTTCTATGACTTCTTTGGACTCCTCCATAAAGGGAGAAATTGGCTGGGCCCCTATATATCCCTTCGATTGCTCTGATTCGTTTACTGAAAAACTATTTCCTTTCGAATCATTGGATGTTCTTCATTGGCACGAAGATAGGATCGTATTGCCTTCATCATCCAGGCTCCTTGCCTATAGTGATAAATGTAGAGAGCAGATGTTTGCTATTGGTTGCAATATATATGGATTGCAATTTCATCCTGAAGTCACTGATGAGATGGTTGAATGTTGGATAAATGAAGATAAACAATTTATTGAGAAAGATATGGGAACTTTGGCAACCTCTAAACTTCGCAGTCAACAGTTAGCCTTTTCCTCAAAAAGCTTTGATCGTCGGTATGAATTTATAAGGACTCTATTGAGTGAGTTAATTAATTGAGTTTCATCTATTAACTTCTTCCTAGCCAAGAAGGAGCACCTAGGAAGAACTCAGCTAAATCCTCTTGCTTACCGTTGTGCTGACTATCTGGATCAAGAGATCCAAGTGTTAATTCATCTAGGAGTTTTTCTAATGAATCAGTAGGTTCTCTATGCTGTTGCTCTCTCCTGGCTTTATGGACCCATGTTGCTACTGATTGGTCCTTGTCAGCACAATGGTATAAATACTTTCTTTCTTCGAGAGTGACTGCTTGATCTGATGACAACCTTTCTAGTATCCCTTTAAGCCGTTCCCTAGATTCGTTTGTAAGCATGGCTTTTTATGATTACCTCTACTTGTTAGCTTCTTCAAAGCAAGATGAATAGGTCCTGATAATCGTTTGTATTAAAGTAAGTTTCTTCTAAAGCTATTGTTTTTAGACACCTCAGTTATCAAATTGCTTCTTTATGCCCGCATTGTCCTTAGCTCTACCTTTAATTCTTTCGCTGTTTTTGCTTTTTTTAGAGCCAGTCAGTGCAACTATGGATTATTCGAAGCAGACTCTTATTGATGCAGATTTTGCTGGCCAGGACTTGAGAGGTTTAACGTTTAATTTGACCAATTTTAAGCGGGCAAATCTCTCTGGTAGTAATCTTCAAGGAGCAAGTCTTTTTGGAGCTAAGTTGCAGGATGCAGATTTAAGTAATGCAAATCTCCGTGAAGTAACTTTAGATTCAGCAGTTCTTCAGGACACCGACTTGACTAATGCAGTTCTTGAAGATGCATTTGCCTTTAATACACGTTTTGAAAATGTTGAGATTACGGGAGCAGATTTTACTAATGTTCCTATGCGTAGTGATGCCTTGAAGATTTTATGTAAATCAGCCGAAGGAATAAACCCTGACACTGGTCGCAAGACAAGGGACACCTTGGGTTGTTGAAATACTTGACTATTGATACTTCATTCTAAAGGTAAAACCATTCCTGAAAATGATCAAACTCCTCACCAATGATACATTAGGCCTAATTGCTGGTGCTCTAACCACTCTTGCATTTCTTCCCCAGATTATAAAGACTTACCGCTCCAAGTCGGCTGATGAAGTATCTTTTGCAACTTTTACTATGTTTGCTGTTGGAGTGGCCCTTTGGGATCTATATGGAATAAAAATACATTCTATACCGGTTGTAGTTGCAAACTCTATTACATTTATTCTTTCATTATCTATAGTAATTATGAAGGTTATCTTTTCAATTAATAAAAAATAGACGTGGAATTAATTTGTTATTCTTTGGTGCTTACCTTATTCTTAATTACTTGATTTAGAAAGTCAGACTTAAATTTAATTTCATCATCCTTATTGCTTAGCATCATCGCGCCACCGCATAGATCTATAATTTGATCTGAAGCCATTTCAGCAATATTTTTATCATTAAGCTCCCTGATATTATCCTCTCCTGAAACTACTAATTCGAACCAGAGTGAGGGATTAAATGACGGCTTGGAATTTTCATCAATTGTTAATTTCATAGCACCTTGTGGTGAAACTCCCATTCCTATAGCATTGCAAAATTTATTTGAATAACCTTTGGAAACTTGTTGTTCAAGCTTTGATGTTTTTTCGTAATTTTCATTTGTCTTATTAGCCGCAAGGGATATATCAACAAAGAATATTGTTGGCAACAATAAGGTGATGGATAAAGCAATTGCAATATGTTGGATAAATTTTTTCATTTGAGAGCTGCTTCTATTATGGATTTGATGATTTTGCTTTTGAAACGGAGGGGGTGGGATTCGAACCCACGGATGCTCTCACATCGCTGGTTTTCAAGACCAGAGCCATCAACCACTCGACCACCCCTCCAATTTGATGTCCTAAGACAGTCCTAACCATAGTAGCAATTCTGTTGCAGCAACTGTTTATAGGTTTTTCACGAAGGCTATTCTCTTGACTTCAACCCCTAGCTGTTATTAATGGTCAGGGTTCATTGGTTAAGTAATCGTTCTTAGTTGTTTCGGAAGCTTGCCAAAACAACTATTGAAACAGTCCATTTCTCTTGACTATGCAATAATTCTTCTACTACAGACTAAGATCTGCTTGCATGGCTCAATCTAACAACAGCTCTTCAAACTCAAGGTTTTTGGGAGATCTACCACTACAAGGTGGAATAGGTGAAAAAGAGAAAATTCGCTATATCAGCCATTTAATGTTCTTTATTGGCTGTGGACTATTCTCCTTTGGTATTTGGGCTCTTTCTGGATTCACTAGCTCTACAGGTCAAGCAGGTCCATTCCCCTTCTAAATCTCTGAATTCTAGGACTCCACAGAAAGACTATAGTTTCTTACTTAATAACAGTAATAGCCTTATTGCTATTACTGTTATTAAGTAAGAATAGAGAACTTTCCTTTAATTATTATTTATTCTATACAGTAATTATATTTTAAATAGCAACACTCTAGTATACTTTTTAAATGCAAAAAGTAATTTCTATATTTTACATTGGTACTACCTTAATCTTATTTCCGCTTGCTTATTCCTTAGCTAACAGTGCAGATCTTTCTTCTGACTCTGCTTGTGCAACCTTATCAATCTCTAGTAAATTTACTTTACCTAAAGTAGTAGCTCACCCCTTGATGCCAGACGGGCGAAGCTACCCTTTTGTCCCTCAAGATCCACATGAATTAGCTAAACTTATATCCAATTTGGAATTTTATTTAAAGGATAGTCAAACTTCTGATGATGACTTCCCTTGCTTGGCTCATCAACAGCAAGTTGTTTATAGAGTCTTGGCAAAGAATTTGAGTTTATCTAATAAGGTTCTTTCTCTCCTCTCAAATCAATTTAGAGAGATTGCAGATTTGCATCTCTATGCAAGACGTCAATTCTTGACTATGGGAGCACCTGCAAGCTCTTCGGCCCTTATGCCTCGCTGGAGAATTATTCCTCCAGAAGCACCAGATAAACTCCTCTCTCATTATAAAAAGGCACAGGAAGCTACCGGGATTGATTGGGAAGTCCTTGCTGCAATTAATTTGGTTGAGACAGGAATGGGGCGAATAGATGGAGTTTCCATTGCTAATGCACAGGGTCCAATGCAGTTTCTTCCTTCTACTTGGGCTGAGAAGGGAATAGGAATGGACGGAGATATCCATGACCCTCATGATTCAATCCTTGCAGCGGCTAGATATCTTGTTCGTCGAGGTGGTCTTGAGGACATAACCAAAGGTTTGTATGGATATAACAACAGTGCTTATTACGGAAAGGCAGTACTCGCTTATGCAGAATTAATCCGTAAAGATCCTCTTTCTTTTAAAGCCCTTTATCACTGGGAAATTCATTACAGAAAAGGTTCATATGACCTGTGGCTTCCTGTTGGTTATTCCAATGAGGAGTCCATTTCAATATCTAATTACATAAAACTGTTCCCGGCTAGTGTCCCACCGCCTACTACGCTGCCATGAATAGATTTAATCCTTCTTGTGGCTAAAGAATCCACTCCTAGAGCAGAAGAGCTAAAGGCACTTGGTTGGTCAAACGATGATGTTTCTAGATATGCCGAGCTTTGGGATTATCGACAGCGATGGGGAGCAATAAACCTAGAGCGTGAGGACAGACTTTTTCTTCGAAAGGCAGAAGCTGCTCTTCCGAAGATTATTACTAGCAAGTCAGCTCCGAAGAAGGCTTTACAAGAGAAGTCTTACTACCGCTGGTTAAAGTTTTATCTTGACTCTATGAATAAAGCTGAAATTGATTTCAATTTGAAAAAAGGAGAAAGGGGAGTGTGGCCAATTCTTATAGAGGAGGAGTTACGAGCACTTGACTACTATGAACCTGTTCTTGGCTTGCCAGACACAATTAAGGCAAAGGGCTTGGATAGTGTTCGTGAGGAGATAGTAAAGAACATATCTGCTGTAAATGCAAACATCGCCAATGAAAAAAACTTCGACTTTCACGCGCCTATTAATGATTTAAAGGCATCGGAAGGAAGCAAATGGAGGTTTTTGCGTGAAGGAGTCCAACTTGAGGATCATTCATATCCAATTCTTTCATTAAATTCACTAGAAAGCATCCGCAAGGATGTAAGAGCTCAGTTGGTTGTAGCCGTTAGAGATTTGCTGCCATCTTTAGCTGATACTCAAAAACCCGAACCTCCTGATGATTGGAGTCGAATTGAATCTGAGTAGCTAGAAAGAAGAGTAACTCACGTTTACTTATCTTTGACTGAACACCACTACGAAACCCTGCAGTTGCATGCTGGTCAAGATCCAGATCCAACCACCAACTCTAGGGCGGTGCCTATCTATCAGACTAGTTCATATGTTTTTAATGATGCTGAGCATGGCGCCAATTTGTTTGGGCTTAAGGAGTTTGGGAATATTTATACCCGCTTAATGAATCCAACGACGGATGTTTTTGAAAAAAGAGTCGCAGCTCTTGAGGGAGGTGTTGCAGGACTTGCAACAGCTTCAGGTCAGTCTGCTCAATTTTTAGCAATTACAAATTGTATGCAGGCAGGTGATAACTTCATTTCAACTTCATTTCTTTATGGTGGAACATATAATCAATTTAAGGTTCAGTTCCCAAGAATAGGAATTAATGTCAAGTTTGCAGATGGAGATGATGTAGAAAGCTTTTCAAGGCTAATTGATCAGAATACTAAGGCAATTTATGTA
The DNA here is from genome assembly GCA_003278365.1 of Prochlorococcus sp. AG-363-M17. Classification (GTDB taxonomy): domain Bacteria; phylum Cyanobacteriota; class Cyanobacteriia; order PCC-6307; family Cyanobiaceae; genus AG-363-P08. The sequence continues at coordinate 53,881 of QCFS01000001.1, forward strand.
GAATCAATGGGTAATCCTCGCTTTAATATTCCTGATTTTAAAGGTTTGGCTTTGTTGGCTAAGGAAAATAATATTCCATTAATTGTAGATAACACATTAGGTGCTGCAGGTGCTCTTCTTAGACCTATTGAACATGGTGCTGATGTTGTCGTTCAAAGTGCTACCAAATGGATAGGAGGACATGGAACTACCCTTGGAGGGGTAATTGTTGATGCTGGGACTTTCAATTGGGGGAATGGTAAATTCCCATTATTTAGTGAACCTAGTGATGCCTACCATGGATTAGTTCATTGGGAAGCATTTGGTTTTGGCAGCGAAATTTGCCAAAGCTTAGGTTTACCATCGAACCGAAATATTGCCTTTGCCTTACGTGCAAGAGTTGAATGTTTAAGGGATTGGGGACCAGCTCTAAGTCCTTTTAATTCATTTATGTTGTTACAAGGCCTAGAAACGTTGAGCTTGAGAGTGGAAAGACACACTTCTAACGCTTTAGCACTAGCAGAATGGTTAGTGGATCACCCCAAAGTCTCCTCTGTTGCATATCCTGGTTTATCAACTGATCCATATAACAATCGTGCTAAAACCTATTTGACTGGAAGAGGAATGGGATGCATGCTTATGTTCTCATTGAAAGGTGGATTTGATGAGGCGGTTTCATTTATCAATCAATTGCAACTAGCAAGTCATCTCGCCAATGTAGGGGATGCCAAAACCTTGGTAATTCACCCTGCTTCTACTACGCATCAACAACTTTCATCTGATGAGCAAAACTCTGCAGGCGTTACTCCAACTATGGTTAGAGTGTCTGTAGGTCTTGAACACATTGATGATATAAAGGCTGATTTTCAGCAAGCCCTTGAGGTGATTTAATAATTAGGAGGTATTTATGGCATTAATCCTTCCACGTAGCTATCACAAAATATCTTCAGTGGAGAGGAATCATATCTCTTGGATAGAACCAGAGTTGGCTGAAAGACAAGATATTAGACCATTAAGAATAGGAATATTAAATATCATGCCATTAGGAAAACAATATGAGTTTAATCTCCTTCATCCACTAGGATTATCCCCTTTACAGATTGAACCTATATGGATACGACTTAATAGTCATTCGTATAAAACATGGGATTTAAATCACTTGGATTCCCTTTATGTTAGTTGGGATGATGCTATGCACCCATCCTCCTTAGATGGACTTATAATTACAGGAGCTCCAGTTGAACACTTACCATTTGAGGATGTTACCTACTGGCCTGAACTTCTTGATATCATTGAAGAAGCTAAAAGAAAATGTGCAAGCACACTTGGGTTGTGTTGGGCAGGATTTGCGTTGGCTTATTTAGCTGGGGTTAATAAAATATCTTTTAAACAAAAACTTTTTGGTGTTTTCCCAATGAGAAGTCTTGTTCCTGGCCATCCTCTTATGGGAACTCAAGATGATATGTTTTTATGCCCGCAGAGTAGGCATGCTGGATTAGATGATGAGTCAATGGAGGATGCACAACGTCAAGGCCGATTGAGATTATTGGCTCATGGAGAAAAAGTTGGATATACAATTTTTGAGACAACTGACCAACGTCAACTTATGCATTTGGGCCACCCGGAATACAACGCTGGCAGGTTACTTTCTGAAATGGAACGGGATAAGGCACGTGGTGATGTTTCCTCACCAGAGAACTTTGATCCCGATCACGCTGATACTTCCTGGAGGTCTCATAGAAATCTGTTGTTCCAACAATGGCTTTGGTTCTGTTACCAAAGGGTTAGTTTGCTAGGTAATTGAAATTAAATCAAAATCTTTATGAGTAATAAGTTTATTTGTATTTGATTAATATAAGAACTTAACTACTTATCTCTTAGACAATTAGATTGTTAATATCTCGTAGAATCCTTTGAAAGCATGAGTCTTCATTAACGTAAACTGTATTTGATTTTTCTTGTGGATTTAAGTTCTCTAAGTTTAATTTTTGATTGATCCTTACATCATAATCTGCCTCAGATTCAATTTTGCCTCTTGATTTACGATGTGCTATTCTTTTTATAGCAGTTGATTCAGAACATTTGCAATTAATTATTGCAAATTTTATGCCATTTTTATTAGCTAAATTCCTCATGTTTTCTCTGTATATCATTGTCATGAAAGTTGCATCTACAATTGTTATGTAACAAGAGTTGATTGATGCCTGTACTAGTTTCGGTATCCAGTCCATGTAGAGAAAATCCGTCACTTCTGTGCCGTATTTCCCATTACTAAAGGATGGCATCCCACTTGTGATCTCAATGGATTCAGGTCTTTTATCCTTAGTCGAAGATATTCTAGTCAACCGACTTCTTTCTAAGTCAGAGCTTATCTTAACTGCATTAAGTTCTATACATAATTTCTTGGCTAGTGTTGACTTACCACTGCCACTCAACCCATTCATTATAATCAATCCTTTAGGTCTCATGTTCTCAACAATTTTAGCTTGGGCTATGTATTTAGAAATCATATTTTCACAACTTATCTTTTCATTTGAGTTAGTATCTTTAAGATCAAATTGATCTAATCTCAAGCACATAACCTTTGCCCTTACTAAGCTTCTATAGGAGGAGTACCATCGCCAGAGATCTAGTCCAAGGTAATCTCCACTTTTTGCAAGCCAAGCATTTAGAAAGATATTAGCCTCAATAGATTTACCTCTTGCTTCTAGGTCTGTAGTTAAAAATGCTATCTCACTTATTGGATCAATTAAACGTAATGTTTCGTTGAACTCTAATGAGTCAAATACTCTGAGATGTCCATCTTTATCAGAAAAAATATTTTCTGAATGTAGATCTCCATGACAATCCCTGTAACATGCATGATGTACTCTTTGCTTCAATCTATGCATTAATAATTTTTCTTGACATCTAATCCATCGCTCATGTGAGCTAACAAAATCTTGATATATTTCTTTCCTTAGGATAGATTTTAAAGTATCAAAGTTTTTATAAATTGAACTACTAAGTGAGTTGCCTTGAATAAATTTGATTTTATTTAAATCAAGAGTTTCATCAAGATGAAAACTCGCCATTTGGTTTCCAAGTGCTGTCATTTCTTCTATTGCAATCGTCTCGTGCTCAATTAACTTGCTCAGTAGATTTTCCCCTTTAAACTGTTTCATCTTTATCGCCACCTCTATTAAGCTTTCGTCACTATCTGACGAAGATATGATTTCATTACTAGTTATTCTTGGATTCCATAATGGTCCAATGATTTTTACCACACCAATATATTGATCTGGTGTTAACCTCTTGTTTAGTCTGACTTCTTCTTTACAAAGGAGAATCCTTTTTTTGAGAGAGCATCCATTGTAAATATCTATATTCAACGCTTTTTTAATTTTATATGCATATTTCCCTGTAAGTATTATCCAAGATATATGTGTTTCGATAACCTCTATTTGATTAATTTGATGATCAAATCCTTTTTGCTTCAAAAGAGAATTTACTAGATCATTCTGGTTTTTTATACCATTTTTTGTTCTTGTACTAATCTCCACAGAGTTTTGCTCGTAGCGATCTCTTTTAAGGATACACCTTGCTTTATTATTGAATTACCATATTAGGCTTTTAGAGTTCCATTAACGCAAACCTTGGAAAGACTTCCCTGGTCCCTCAAAAAAACATGGTTGGATACCTTCAGTTCTAATAACTGGAATGAAACCATAAGTTCCTCAATTAATTGGCATCGGCCTTCTTTGCGCTTATACGGCAAAAAACATTTAATCCCAAGACTAACTACTTTTATTGCTTCTGAAGATATCTCTTATTCATATAGTGGAATTAGGCACCTTGGACAAGGTTGGCCAGATTGGATCACACCATTACGAGACTTAGTCAATCATGAGTGTGGAGAATCATTTAATGGGTGTCTGATTAATTTATATAGGGATGGCACTGATTGCATGGGATGGCATGCTGATGATGAACTTGAAATTGACAATACCAAACCTATTGCCTCACTATCTTTGGGTGGTCAGAGAGATTTTTTGTTAAAACATAAATATAAGCCCCAAAAGGAGTGTGTTTCACTTGGGAATGGAGATTTATTGATAATGTTTCCTGAATGTCAAAGAGAATGGTTACATTGTTTGCCTAGGCGTAAAAATAAAATCTCTAGAATTAACTTGACATTCAGATGTTTCGTTGGAGTTTAATAAATAATATGTTGTATAACTCTTTACTATGAATAAATTCTTAGTCGATATCTTTAATTTTCCGGTGTCGTTTGAGATTATTTGTTTTCTTTGTTATTTTCAGAGGCTTTCTTTGCATTTTTTGCCGCTGCAGCTGCTGCGGCTGCTTTAGCTTCTGCAGCAGCTTTCTCTTTTGCTGCCGCTGCTTCGGCTTTTAGGCGTGCATCAGCTTCCTGTTTGGCTTTTACTTCTGCGTCTGCCCTGGCTTTTGCCTCTGCTTGTGCTTGAGCAACTCGATAATTCTTAGCTGAAGCACCATCTAGGAACTTTGCTAGGCCAATGACAACGGGAACATGGAAAATTCCGCCCGCAAGAACAGTGAATTCTGAGTAGGCCATTGGTCTTATAAGCAATTTAAACTAATAATACATTAAATTCCATGGAAAAAAGTCATTATTAAGAGCTCTTTCTGATTTCTTGCAGACTGGCTAAATCGCAGGCTCTAACTGTTTATCCCACCGATTAAACTGGGTATTCGCTCTCCCTACATCATTTGATTTAGGAATTTCCTACTACGTTCTTCTTTTGCATTGCTGAAGAAATTATCTGGTGTAGCGGTTTCTATAACCTTCCCGTTGTCCATAAATATCACCCGATCGGCTACTTCTTTTGCAAACTTAATTTCATGACTGACTATTACCATAGTCATCCCTTTTTTAGCTAATAACCTCATTGCATCTAGTACCTCCTTGACCCTTTCTGGATCAAGAGCGCTTGTTGGCTCATCAAAGAGCATTATTTCAGGATTTAATGCCAACGCACGAGCGATCGCAACTCGTTGCTGTTGTCCGCCACTTAATTGATTGGGATATTTTTGTGACTGTTCAAGAATTCCCATTTGCATGAGTAGTTCATGAGCTGTCTTGTTGGCCATTTCATGAGTCTTCTTTTGGACTTTTACCTGACCTAATGTAATGTTCTCGAGTATTGATAAATGTGGGAAAAGATTAAATTGTTGAAATACCATTCCTACACGTTTTCTAATTCTTCTGGTTTGAACACTATTGATTTCGGGTGTAATTTGCATACCCAGTACTTCCAATTCACCAGAGTTTATTTTTTCTAGTGCATTAAATGTCCTAATCAGTGTACTTTTACCAGATCCTGAAGGACCCATCACAACTAAGACCTCTCCACTTTTAACTTCAAGAGAAACCCCGTCCAAACCAATAGAACCTGTCGCATATGTCTTTACCACATTTTTAGCCTTAATTACTGTAGTCATCTTTTCCTCATACCGATTAAATCCGATTCTATATGTCCTGCAAGTAGTGCCATCAATGTACATAGTAAAAAGTACACGGCAGCCAACCATGAATATACCTCCAAGTATTTGCCTATAAAGTCTGGATTTGCTAGTAGGCTTCTGCTAATACCCAATAACTCAACCAGCCCCAATATTGCCATTAGACTAGTATTTTGAAGTAAACCAATAGCTTGATTTGTTAAACCAGGAAGAGCCACTCTTAATGCTTGTGGAAGAATTATTGAATCAAATATTTGCATGTTGTTTAATCCAATTACCATACCAGCCTCTACTTGTTGTCTGGGAATCGATTGAATACCTCCTCTTACATCCTCTGCAACATATGCTGAGCAAAATAAACTAAAAGCAATTATTGCTCTTGCTACTCTATTTATTTCAAATTCCATCGGTAGGAATAATGGAATCATTAACTGCCCAAAAAATAAAACAGCGATTAATGGAAGTGATCTCATTAAATTTATATAATACTTACAAGATGTTCTAATTAATACCAGATCTGACTGCCTGCCTAAAGCCAATGCAATACCTAAAGGAAGAGAGAGTAAACAGCTTGCAAATGTTATGACCAGTGTAAGTGTCAGCCCTCCCCATGATGATGTGTTTACTTGTAAAAGTCCTAAACCTCCTGATAGTAGTAACAAACCACTTGGGCACATTAGGATCCAAGCCATTGGTATAGATCTCTTTATAGAATTATTGTTTGGAGGCTTTAATGTTATTAATGTAAGTAGGGTTATTAAAATCAGCCATAATATTGGCCTCCATAATTCGGATTTTGGATAACTACCAAAGAAAAATAACGGAAAATTTCCTGTTATTACCTCCCAGCTAGCCACAAATAATACCCATTTTAATGTTTCGATAATTACATAACCTAAGACTATTGTTAATATTATTGATATCAATTTATCTGAGGCACTTAAAGCTAAAAATTTTTTTCGGTAATTCATCGTAAAAGTATTGTAAATCATATATCTATCAGGTTCTGTTTGACTTTCTTATAGCCAGACTGTTTACTATTTCCATCAATTTAGTGATAATTAAATTTAATGAAAGAAAGCTAATTATTAGTATTGCAAATCCTTCAACGGCTCTCCCTGTTTGAGTGATAGATGTGTCACTTACAGCATAGATATCGGCATATCCAATGGCTATTGCCAGGGTGCTATTTTTTGCAAGGTTGAGGTACTGACTGGTTAGTCCCGGTATAATCGCAGGGAGCGCTTGAGGAAAAATAATTAGCCTTAAACCATGCCATTCCGAAATTCCTATACTTCTAAATGCTTCCCATTGGCCTCTGTAGACCGAATTAATGCCTCCTCTTATGACCTCGGCGATTGATGCCCCTGTAAATACACTAAGACCAATTAACAATGCAGTGAATTCAGGACTTAGGATTAATCCCATTACCTCTAGGCCTTGATTCGACATGTTAATTATTCCATTAAAGATTTTAATACCTTTGTTTGATAAACTTAGAATTCCAACAAAGTACCAGAACAGGAGTTGTAATAACAATGGTATTTGTCTTATAAGAGCGACATATAAACGCGACATGAATTTAACTAATGGATTCTTACTAAATCTTGAAAAACCTACAATTAAACCAATTATGGTTGAGAAAATTAGGCTTAATCCAATTACTTTCAGACTATTTAGCCACCCTATAAATAGTGCCCATGCATAGCTATCAGATGGACTGTAAGGGAGTACCGTCTCTGATAATGCAAAACCAGATGGATTGGTGAGCCAGCGGAAGTCTATGCCTATTTGACTCCTAAATAAATTTATAGCAAGATTATTGATTAATATCAGAATAGCAGAAACTATTACTATGCCGAATATTACCTGAACGAACAAATTAGTTCTTTCTTTTGCCATTTTATTTCATCGGTGGAGAAATAAGTAATCCACCTTTTTTATATATATTGTTTAATCCTCTAGGGATCCTGACCTTGCTTTCTGGGCCAAGGTGTCGTTCATATATTTCTCCATAGTTACCAGTACTTTTGATAATATCAACAACAAAGCTATTATTTAAACCAACCTTTGAGCCTAATTGTCCGTCAACTCCTAGTATCCTCCGTAGAGTTACCAACTTAGGATTATTCCTAGCTTCTATTAACTTTTCGTCTATATTACTTTGTCTTATTCCATACTCTTCTGCAGTTATTAGAGCATAGATCACCCAGCGCATCGCATCACTGAGCTTTTGGTCTCCTCCTAATGAAGCAGGAGCCAGTGGTTCTTTACTTAATACATTTTCTAATATTATATGATCATCGCTATTCTTAAATGATGATTTAACGGCTGCCAGCTGTGACCTGTCTGATGTCATTGCAATACAACGACCTTTAATATAACCAGCAACAACTTGATTTAAATCCTGATATTTTATTGGTGTGTAGTTTATCCCTTTTTCCAGAAAGGCATCATTCAAATTTTGTTCGGTTGTAGTCCCTGAACCTACACAAACATTCTCTCCATCTAATTCAGTTAAATCTTTAATATTGCTAACTTTACTTACCATAAGACCTTGCCCATCATGGAAAACGACAGGAGCAAATGTAACTCCATTTCCACCTATCCCATCTCTACTAAGGTTAAAGGTGGTGTTTCTTGACAACAAATCAACTTCACCTGTCTTTAGAGCCGTAAACCTTTCTGTTGCTGTTAGGGGACGATACTTGACTTTTTCAGAGCTTCCTAATATGCCAGCTGCCATTGCTCTGCAGATATCAATATCGAGTCCTTCATAAGTACCATTGGTCTTAAGGAAGCTAAAGCCAGGAATCTTGCCACTTACTCCACAGATTAACTCTCCTCTTTTTTTAATTAGTTCTAATCTTGAATTAGTTGTATTGTTTAAAGAAGCACAACCAACACATCCTAGAAATAAAAATATTATTGTTGTATTCCTACTTGCTAATATTTTCCCTATATTAAAAAATTTGGATTTTATATTATTGCAAAAGGATTGAATAGTTTCTTTTGTCATCATTTTAGATCTATCTAATTATATTCTACTCTACCTACCTATTTCTTTATCGCCTATAAGAAGTTGATTATATTCTCTAAACTACATAATTCCATTTTATTAGTAGAACCTATTTCTAGCTTATATATTAATTCTGATTTTTACTACTATCATTTAAAATCATTGCTAAATATGCGAAGATTCTTGACCTCCTAATCTCTCAAAGAGATCAAGACTCTCTTTGTTTAGTCCAATTACTTCTACCTCAGAACCTCCTAGTGTCAACTTTCTGATTATTTGATCAAGGGCACCAACTCCGCTTTGATCCCATATGTGTGCTTGGCTCATATCAATAACCACCTTTTCTGGATGCTCGTACACATCAAACCCTTGCAAGAAGTAAATTTGACTCACAAAAAATAATTGGCCTGTAACGTCATACCTTACTTCTTTAGCATTTATTTTGATTGCACTTACTTTGATTACTTTTGCTACTTTTCTGCTAAATAGAATGCCAGCCAAAGCCACTCCTGAAATAACACCTAAAGCTAGGTTGTGAGGAGTCGTGAGCATCGTTACGGAGAATGTCATTAACATTACTGCTGTATCACTTCTTGGAATCTTTCTAATGCTTCTTAATCCATTTATGTCCGCAGTACTAATAGCAATTGTGATCATCACTGCTACCAATGCAGCCATTGGTATTCTTTCTAGCCAAGGTCTGCAAAGTAATATCATCGCTAGAAGGCTTATACCTGAGGAGAATGTTGATAGTCTTGTCCTACCACCATTTTCAGCATTCATAACAGATTGGCCAACCAATGCACAGCCTGCCATTCCACCAAATAACGAGGATAAAATATTTGCTATGCCTTGCCCTCTTGCTTCAGTGTTTTTATTAGAATTACTATCAGTTAAATCATCTAAGATGTTTTGAGTTAAGAATGTTTCGATTAGTCCTACTAATGAAATAGCAAATGCTGTTGGCATCACTATGCCTAATGTTTCTAGGCTAAATGGTACTTTACCTTCTTCAAGACCTCCAAATGGTAGTTCAAATGTTGGCAAACCCGTTGGTAAGTTTCCCAGTTCTTTTACGGTAGGAATGTCTAAATTAAGTCCAACACTTATTAATGTCAGTGCTACAATTGCAATTAATTGGGATGGGATTACTCTCGTTAACCTTGGGAGACCGTAGATAATTGCCAGTCCAATAATTACAAGTATCCATACTTCAAATATTTGCCCTCCATGAGGTAATATTTGTTGTGTACTTTGATTTTTAATTTCTTCACCATAGTGAAGACTTAATCCTAATTGTGGAAGTTGTGCCTGAAAAATTAATAAAGCCAGAGCATTAACAAATCCACTTAGTACACCGGCAGGAACAAATCTCATTTGGTAAGCAAGTCGCAAATAACCCCAAAGGATTTGGAAAACGCCAGTTAGTAAACCAGCTGCCATCAAATACGCCAGCCCAAGCCCATCACCTTGGGAATTGCCTCTGGCTACAAGATCTGTCATTAATAATGCTGTCGATCCTGTAGCAGATGTGATCATTGCCATTCGACCACCAAAGAAAGCAATAGCAATAGAAAGAATGAACGCTCCAAAAAGACCTACTTGTGGATCGACTCCCGCTATTCCTGAGAAGGCAATAGCTTCCGGAATCATTGCGAAAGCGACAACTAGACCAGATAGCAAGTCCTTTCTTGGACTGCCTATCCATTGTTCGAAAAGTTTTGGTTGGGAATTACTTGTCATTAAAAGGCTCTCTTCGTTAGCAAGTATCTCAAAGAGGCGGCAGTAAGTCATTTGGATCGCAATCTCTTTTTAGTTGTTTAAGTCCTGTAAGCCAGTCCCCAAAGGCCGACTTAACTTCCTTCTCATGCCAAGGAAGATGTTGATGCATTTGGGCTAAATGAATCCACGGAAAGAAAGGTGAGAGACTTTCCCAAGCATTTTTCAACCATCTAAGGCTTTCAAGGCGACCTTCTAGATCATCTTTTTCCCAGCAAGCCGTTATCCAAAGCTTCCACATCGAATCACGATTTACAAACGATGTAAAACTAGGTAATACTTCTTTAGTTTGAGCCCCTAGCTGCTGAACAGAAATTGAGCACTTTGGATGAGGCTTTGCTTGAATTAATTTAGAAATAGTTGAGATAACTTTATTTCTGCTATTACCCAACTGTGGACCTAATAAGCTAATTACTTCAGAGTAAATTTGTTTTTGTGAACTCGTATTAGATTGAAATCCGGTCATTTGATTTAAGTTATTTATTTCTTCTATCTCTATCTCCTTTTTTAATTTTGCTTTTTCTATGATTTTTCTAAAAGTATTTTTGGTTGTTTTCATATTGCTAACCATTACACTTAAAACCTCTATATCATTTCCCCAGTGCCATTGTAGACTACATGATGACATCCAACCTTCTGATTCCTGGATTATACTTTCTAGCTCACTTTTTGTTACCTTTGACCGCCAGATGTATATCTTTCTAAGCGGATATGTTTTTAGAGTTACACTGGTAACAATCCCAAGGAATGCAGCAGCACCAGTCATCCCTCTCCAGTATTTTAAGTCATCATTACTACTTAATTCTGTTGGTTTTGATAAGTTAAAACTGATTCCAGAACCCCAAAATCCTTTTATTTCCTCTAGTTGGTCTATCGCCAGACCATATTGTCTACTTAAGGGACTTATTCCACCTGTAAGGATATAGCCCATTCCTGTAATACCAGATAGACCTATGGGGAATAATCGGCTTTTCTTAGAAAGAAATTCTGTCAGTTCACTCATTTTATTACCTCCTCCAAGCTTCACCGTATTCTTCGTAGAATTAAATTCAATACTTCTACAACAATTTCTTAGGTCTAGAGTCCAATGCCCATCAGCAGCACATCTAGTTGATGTACCTCCACTGCAGACCAACAACGGTTTTGGGTAGATTTTTGCTTTACCGAGAAGGCTCTGCAAACTATTGCCAACCGTTTCGATGGTGCCTGCTATGTTCGAATCGTCGGCTAAGCAGTTGGGTACTTTGAGATGCTGATCAATAATGGTTCTAGCCTTTAACTTTAATCTAACCACAATCTTTATAAAAGAACTAATATCTTTTTGGTATTGTTCCTAGCAGTTAGAAGAAGTTTTGAACTCAGTTTTTAAATCGGAGACAGATCAAAAGCTTGGCCTACTGATTTGTGGTCATGGCAGTAGAAACCGTATCGCAGTAAAAGAGTTTGCAGATCTGGTCGATTCAATTAGGGATCGTTTACCCGAAGTCCACGTAGAATATGGCTACCTTGAGTTTGCTAGACCTACCCTTAGAGATGGACTTGACGCATTAAGAAAACAATCTGTTCAGAGAGTAATAGCTATTCCTGCAATGCTATTTGCAGCAGCTCATGCAAAAAATGATATACCTTCTGTTCTCAATACATATTCATCTAAAACTGGTCTAATTATTGACTATGGCAGAGAGCTTGGAGTAGATCGACAAATGATTGCAGCAGCGGGATATAGGTTAAAAGCTGCGCTGGATAAATCACCTTCAGAGATGACTCCTTCACAGACAATGCTTGCTGTTGTGGGAAGAGGTTCTTCAGATCCGGATGCCAATGCCAATGTTTCAAAGATCACCAGAATGCTTACGGAGGCTTTTGGATTTGGGTGGGGAGAAACTCTTTATTCTGGCGTAACTTTTCCCCTTGTAGAACCAGGTCTTCGCCATCTTGTCCGTCTAGGATTCCGAAGAATTCTCGTGCTTCCCTACTTTCTTTTCTCGGGTGTATTGGTTAGTCGCATTAGACAGCACACAGAAAGAGTTGCTCAAGATAATCCCACTATTGAATTTGTGGATGTTGATTATCTAGGTGCCCATTCTTTAGTAGTCGATACGTTTATAGACCGTATTGATGAAGTCATTAATGGTCAGGCGGCAATGAATTGTGCTCTATGTAAATACAGAGAACAAGTCCTAGGGTTTGAGACTGAAGTGGGTGCACCTCAATTAAGTCATCATCACCATGTTGAAGGAATAGCAGAAAGTTGCAGTCTTTGCGCAGAAGAATGCACGGGTGCTTGCCAGGTTGAAGATGCCCCCTCCTTGAACAACTCAACCCATCACGACCACCATCACTCACATAACCATTACCCGTATCCAAATTCAGATCATCCTCTGGGACCCACAACCCTTAAGCACTGAATCCTTAAAAAATACCTGTGTTTTTAATGACTCATGCGTCTCTTTCTCGACTTCGTCTCAATAGACTCATCGGTCATTAGCAAAGCTTATGCTTTTTTTGTCTTTGTTTTTCAGAGCTCTTTCCACAGCTTTTCGATGCCTTTTCCACCGTGGTTTTTGCTAAACCCTAGTTTCCTTCGCATAGCTGTGAGTTTTCCGCCAAGTTTCTAATGATGCTTGACAAGATGAATGAATTTTATTTTTTCTGGCAGGATTTTTTTTGATTATTGAGAATCCTTTGGTATGAAATGAGTCTTGATGTGTCTCGGGAATGCTTTAAAACTATAATTGACTTTGACGTTGAGCCTCTAAGTGAGGAATATGGCTACGCAACAAATAAATTCGACTCGATTTAATGGATCGCAATCATCTGGAACGCTGCATACAGACTATTTCCGAGGAAGAGCAAGAGAAAGAACCTTCTTCTTCAAGCTATGTGAGTCTTGAAACTGAAATTCCAGAGGATTTATATATAGGTATGAAGGATTTCATAGGTACTAACCCAACATGGGATCAATATCGAGTTCTTAGTTCAGCTTTGGCCAATTTCCTGTTTCAAAATGGTTGTGATGATAGAGCCGTTACTGAATGTTATTTAAATGATCTTTTTACTCGTTCTGAGACTGTATAGCTTTTAGGCATGCTCTCCTTGTAATTGCCATCATTGTCAAGGTAGGACTCTGCCAACCTGATGTTGGCCAACAAGCACCATCCACAACTAGTAAATTTGTGCAGCCCCAGACTCTATTCCATTTATCAACAACACTTGTTTCTGCATTTAGGCCCATAGGAGCACCTCCTACCTCATGTATGTAATAACCAGGTGGGGGAGGTGCATCTCTTAGTGCAAAGGCATTATTTATAATAGGCTCAAAGAATGGCATCTTATAAATATCTTTCAAAGGTAGAATTTTCCCACCAGCGGCATCAACAATCTCATTAATTGTCTTTTGTATGTCTCGTGCCATTGATAGATCATTTTTACCCCATTTAAAATTTATATGTGGGATAGGCATCCCCCATTTATCTAAATCGCTTGAGAGAGTAACCTTATTTTCTTTATTAGGAAGCACTTCTCCGTGGCCAATTAAAAAACCAGTGCTTGTGTTAGGTAATCTTTTGAAAATCTTTGGTGGATCGAAACGGTCAATGGCACCCCATATCCCATATCCCCTTATGTATTCACAGGACGACCTGTTTACATTACCTACACCAAAGGGTATCAAGAAACTTCCAGCCCCGGAAAGAGAATTATCAAGTCTATTCTTGTTATCAGTATTAGCCTTTGAGTTTTTATAAGTAAAGAATCGACAAGTCGAAATATGATCCATTAGATTGCAACCTAAACTTCCTGAGGAATCTATAAATCCTTTCTCAGATTGACTTTCTTCTGAATTTAATAATATTTTGAGAGTTTGAATTGTTGATGAACATAAGACTATTAAGTTGGAATTGAATCTAACTCTTGACCCATTATTTTTATTTAATACAATCAACCCTTCAGCCCTATCAACACTCCTATTCATTACTATTTTTTCAACTATATGATCACTAATTATTTCCACATTCCCTGTCTTTAGTGCCGCTTTAAGCGTACTTCCGGTACTGCTTGATTTTGGCCATGATGGACTATTCGCATGTTTATGAGGGCCAAATCCCCTTGAGTGAATAATCCTAAGTCCCAATTTTGAATCAATTTTGAGGGAGAATTCTATCTCACTCTCAGTAAACGGTAGGGGCTTAATGAATTCTCCATCAGGGAGACCATCTAGACCATCTTTATTGCCATGTATTCTCAATCTTCTTTCTAGTGATGAATAGTGTTGTTCTAAATCTGAATATCTGATTGGCCATTCTGGCCCATACCCATCTTTTTTTGAAGCTTTAAATTCATTATCAGATAATCGAAGTGTTATTCCTCCCCATGTAAGACTTCTTCCTCCGACTTGTCTACCTTGCGTCCATAAGAATGGCTTGTTAAGTGGAGTTGTGTAAGGGTTTTCTTTTTCATTTACGAATAACTCTGGATTTGCTTTCCAGTACCCTGGATGTTGTACTTGGACTTTATGTTCCCCACTAATAATATTTGTAATCCTTTTAATTGTATTTAGAGGTTCTGATCCCATAGCCTTTTCTGGGGAATAGAAGGGACCTGCCTCGATAACTAAAACTTTTACACCAGCTTCAGCTAGGGTTAATGCAGCAACTCCACCTGTTGCACCAGAGCCAACTACAATTGCCTGGTAGTGGCTTTTGTGGTTCGTTCTCAACATATTTTTCCGATCAATCTTATGTTAACAGTAACTAATGTTTATTGCTTGGTTATTTGACCATGTAGGAATTCTTTCATGTATTTAAATAGTTTTATCTGTTGAGCTAATAGAGTGCTTCGGCTTTAATTGATTTTCTTTTATGATTTAGCTTACTGCATTTATCGAATAAGGTTAATTTGAAAATATACCTTTAATACTAGATCAGAATAAAATAAGAAATCATTAGTAATGGTGGCGGGGAGGGGGAGATTTGAACTCCCGACCTCGGGTTATGAGGTCCTCGATAATCATTGAAAAGTATTGATATCAAAGGGATTCGAAAAATATTGTTGATATAAGTGTTGATAAGAATCACTAGATTTACTCGTCGGGCCTACAACCCGAAGGTCTAGTTTTTCGGGTTGTAGGCCCGAAACTTTTACTATTGATGAAACTGTTGATGAAAGGATATTTGTAAATAATACCAAGCTATAAGAAGGTTTTTAGGGCGTTCTTCTTTATATAATTTGTGCCCAGCTATGTATAAAGATTTGCATTAAAAAAGCCAGTCATAGACTGGCTTTTATTTGGTGGCGGGGGGGAGATTTGAACTCCCGACCTTCGGGTTATGAGCCCGACGAGCTACCAGACTGCTCTACCCCGCGATTACTCACCAATCATAATGCTACATCTAGCCCTAATAGGAAGCTGATATGTCTAGGTTCCCTGTAATTCAAGAGACCCTTTAACTTCTAGCTGGACGCCTGGACCTACCAAGAGAAATTTTTCTTCTAATTCTTCAAGACCCCCTGGAGTAATCCATTCGAGTTGTCTAAGGAGATGCAGAGCTACTGCATGTTTGGCACGCCTTGACCCGTCCTCGACTTTTATTGCCATTCCAATCCCTTGCCCAAGAAGACTAATGCATTGAATTCCCTCGGCGCCTCCTTTGCTAAGAAGTTGTCCATGTGCAAGTTTTATTAACTCTGTATCAAATAGACCGTTTCCAGCAATCATTTCTGGATGAGCAAGCATGGCTCTACTGATCTGTTCAAGCTCTGCATGCTTTGAACCACCTAAATGGGCATATAGAAGGGCCATTTGAGAAAGTTGGAGCAGAAGTGTTGGAGCTCCACAGTCATCTCTTGCTGCCAAAAGTTCCTCAGTTGGGAGTCCAAGCAATTCTGCGACTCTGCGAAAGATTTCTTTCTGTAATGGATGTTTCCCCTGTAAGTATGAACTAAGTTCCCAGCCCATTTTCTTGCATGTCGCTAGAAATGCAGCATGCTTTCCTGAGCAATTATGTTCCAAAGGGCTAGATGCTTTGATTGGGATGGGACACTGAAGGTTGGATACATCTACCTTTGCATTCCACAAAAGTTTAAATACCTCCCGAGCATGTGATTTTGTTCCAGCATGGGAAGCACAACAAATTGCTAGGCCTTTATCTCCACAGGAGATCTTCTGAGCTGTGCCACTGCTAATAAACGGCAATGCTTGAAATGGCTTCAGAGATGACCTTATAAATGTTTGGAAGTCTGGATTACCTGCTGTCATAAGTACTCTACCTTTATTATCAGAAATAACCGCGTGAACTCTATGTATAGATTCGATGCTTGAGTTTCTTTTAAGACTGACTTCTAGAATATTGCTATCGCCTCTTTTCTTATCTGATAGCTTTGTAGAGATATTCATTATTTAAAAACTTTGATAATCTTCAATAATTCAAATAATAATACTTCTCCTAGAAGAAGTAAAATAGAAAGCCTTAAAAGGTTTATTAAATTTCTTATTAAAGGCTTTACTTCATTTTGAGCAATTAAAAGATCTTTTTCTCTCCATGATATTGGCTTTTCCCATGTATTTCCATCCTGCCAGCCATTCTCTTCGTATTCCACTGTATGAGACAAAAGTCTTTTGTATATATATCCCCATCCCATCCATAGCCTTGTGAGTAATAAGATCGGACAAACAAAACTTGCAATTGAACTTATAAATAGTAATAAGTATATGTTATGATTAATTGATTTGATATTAGTTAAGATCGTAAAGTTAAATGGAAATATAACGACCCAACTTATTGTTAAAACCTTGTTCAAGCTCTTATTTAATGGCAATGAGTAGAAAAAAGATTCTTGTAGTTCTTGGTATTCCTTAACGGGTCTTTGCCTTATAGGGACGGGACATGAAACAGCGTTCATCTTTCTTTCGTGCTGTTAGTCGTAGCGAAATCTCTAGATTCTCCGCTACTCCAGAATGCTTCTAGGGAGTAATAACCTCTCTCTTGAGGCTGAAGTATATGAATGATTACCTCTCCGTAATCTAAAAGTGCCCATTTTGCTTCATTTATACCCTCAGATCTAAATGGAAGAAGATTAGTTTTTTCTTTTAACAAGTCTTCTACTGATTTAGCAATAGCTCTGACTTGAACAGCTGAAAGTCCTTCAGCTATTACTAACCAATCGGCCAATGATGAGACCTCATCAACTTTAATGAGCTTAATATCCTTTGCTTTTCTGTTCTCACATGCTTCAGCAGCTAATTCAGCTAGGTATTCACTATCCATAAACGTTCTCACTACTTACTGATTGTGTTGAACCTTCTTGCTCTGCCATCTCAGCTCTAGCTTTTCCAGCACTTTTCCTTAGGGCTTCAAGCCTATCTTCGTAATAACCCCTCTTTTTCTTTTTGCGGGTTTGTTCAACAAGCTCTTTAAGTGCACCTCCTAGGCTTTTATAAGCATTTGGAACGCTGTATCCAAACCTACAGGCGAGATCTATAGCTCTTTCATCTGCAGAGATAGCGTCTCTAAGTCTTTTTTCAGAGTTGTTTTTTAAATAAAGGCGATAACCAGCAAATCCTGACAAACCTAAAGCCATTAGCAGGAGTAATCCGTCTTGAACCCAAAGTTCTCCAATCGCTCCTCCTAGGCCTATTGCAAGAGCCGCCATCTCCCAACCGTCTCTTGGAATGGTGTCATTCTGAATTCGTCCAACTTCATGCCAAAACAGCATGTTCCTATGGTCAATGGCAAAGGTCTCCCATTGGTCAAGATCTACTTGAATCTCCACCTCATCTCGCCCGATTTCTTCAAGGGTGATCAAGGGAGGATCAACTGCAGCAGCAGATTCAACAAACACCCAGCTTTGATTTTCTGGCGGCAGCAACCCCTTCAGTCGCTGTAATTCGCTCATGATTTGGAAATGGCTTTTTCTAAATTAGCTAGTAAGAGATCCAAGTTCTTTAATTTGTTGGGGATTATTCAGAGATTTCGAGGCTAGTCTGGGTTGACTACAAAAACAAAATGCCAAGACGGACGGATATCCGTCGAATTCTTTTATTGGGGTCAGGTCCAATAGTGATTGGACAGGCCTGTGAGTTCGATTATTCAGGCACCCAGGCCTGCAAAGCACTTCAAGATGAGGGGTATGAAGTTGTTTTAGTTAACTCCAACCCTGCTTCAATAATGACTGATCCAGAAATGGCGGATCGGACTTATATCGAGCCTTTAACTGTTGAGGTCGTAGAACGGGTCATTGAGCTAGAGAAACCGGATGCACTTCTCCCAACTATGGGAGGGCAGACAGCTTTAAACCTTGCGGTTGCTCTTGAGGAAAAGGGAATTCTTAAAAAATATGATATCGAATTGATAGGTGCAGATTTCTCCGCAATTCGTAAGGCAGAAGACCGTCAGCTTTTTAAGCAGGCCATGCAAAAGATTGGGGTAAATGTATGTCCTTCCGGTATTGCCTCTAATCTTAAGGAGGCTGAGCAAGTAGGAAATGTAATAGATGAATTCCCTAGAATCATTCGTCCTGCCTTTACCCTTGGTGGTAGTGGTGGTGGAATTGCATATAATCCAGAGGAATATTTATCTATCTGTAAAAGTGGATTAGAAGCAAGTCCAGTATCTCAAATACTTATAGAGAAATCTCTTTTGGGTTGGAAAGAATACGAGCTTGAGGTTATGCGTGATCTTGTAGATAATGTCGTAATTGTATGTAGTATAGAAAATGTAGATCCAATGGGCGTGCATACAGGAGATTCTATTACTGTAGCTCCAGCTCAAACGCTTACTGATCGAGAATACCAACGTTTGCGTGATCAATCTATTGCCATAATTCGTGAGATTGGTGTAGCAACAGGTGGCAGCAATATTCAATTTGCAGTTAATCCCACAGATGGTGAAATAGTTGTAATCGAGATGAATCCAAGAGTAAGTAGATCTTCCGCTCTTGCAAGCAAGGCTACGGGCTTCCCAATAGCAAAAATAGCGGCCAGATTAGCTGTTGGTTATTACTTAGATGAAATCATTAATGACATTACTGGTAAAACTCCAGCTTGTTTTGAGCCAACTATTGATTATGTAGTAACTAAAGTTCCCCGATTTGCTTTTGAAAAATTCAGAGGTAGTCCACCTATTTTGACAACAGCTATGAAGTCAGTAGGAGAAGCTATGGCAATTGGAAGAAGTTTTGAAGAATCTTTTCAAAAGGCAATTCGGTCATTAGAAACAGGTTTTGCTGGGTGGGGATGCGATCGTCCAGAAGTCTTAGTTGAAATTACAGAAATTGATAGGAGACTTAGGACACCATCTCCCGATCGAATAATGATAATTAGAAAAGCTATGATATTAGGAAAAACAAATGAAGAAATATATTCTTTGACTAAGATTGACCCTTGGTTCTTGTCTAAGTTTAGAAATATACTAGATGCAGAGAAAAAATACCTTAACCATAAAAAATTGCGAGATTTAGAGTCTCCCGAAATTTTGCATTTAAAGCAATTAGGTTTTTCTGATGCTCAGATTGCTTGGTCAACGAACACAAATGAATTAGATGTTCGATCATATCGACAATCTAAGAATATTACTCCTGTTTATAAATGTGTTGATACCTGTGCGGCTGAGTTTAAATCTAATACTCCTTATTACTACTCTACCTATGAAAAAGACATAACTACTCTTAATGATAACGTTGATTTCCGATTAAATGAATTGAGTAATGAAGTCCTTAAGGATGATTCGGAAAAAGTTATGATTCTTGGCGGAGGTCCTAATAGAATTGGTCAGGGAATAGAGTTTGATTATTGTTGTTGCCATGCTTCTTTTTCATCTCAGAAGCAAGGGTATTCAACAATAATGGTCAATAGTAACCCTGAGACTGTCTCAACAGACTATGATACTAGTGATAGGTTGTATTTTGAACCATTAACATTAGAAGATGTACTTAATATTATAGAGATAGAAAAACCTTCTGGAGTTATTGTCCAGTTTGGTGGACAGACACCTTTGAAACTTGCTATTCCGCTTCTTAAATGGTTAAAAACACCAAAGGGTAAATCTACAGGAACTATTATTTGGGGTACTTCCCCAGAGTCAATAGATAAAGCTGAAGATCGTGAACAATTTGAATTAATTCTTAGAAGATTAAATATTCTTCAGCCATTAAATGGTATAGCTAGGAGTGAAGTTGATGCAAAATCAATTGCCTCTAGAATAGGTTACCCTGTTGTTGTAAGACCTTCTTACGTCCTTGGTGGTAGAGCAATGGAGGTGGTTTTTGATGAGTATGAACTAGCTAAATATATGTCAGATGCAGTTCTTGTTGAACCAGGACACCCTGTCTTAATAGATCAATACTTAGAAAATGCTATTGAAGTTGATGTTGATGCACTATGTGATCGAAATGGCCTTGTAGTAGTGGCTGGATTAATGGAACATATTGAACCTGCCGGAATTCATTCTGGGGACTCTGCTTGTTGCTTGCCATCAATATCATTAAGCAACAAGTCTCTTAGGACAATCCGTAAATGGACTGAAGAGTTAGCTGTATGTTTAAAGGTAGAAGGATTAATTAATCTTCAATTTGCAGTTCAACGTGATGAATCAGGCAATGAACTTGTCTATATCATTGAGGCAAACCCACGTGCCTCGAGGACTGTTCCTTTTGTTGCAAAAGCAACAGGAGTCCCAGTTGCAGGAATAGCAACTCGATTGATGGCTGGAGAATCTCTTACTGAAATTGGTTTAGTAAGTGAGCCCGAACCGCCTTTGCAATCAATCAAGGAAGCTGTTCTCCCCTTTAAGCGTTTTCCTGGCTCAGATAGTGTCCTTGGTCCTGAGATGAGATCTACAGGTGAGGTAATGGGCTCAGCAAATAGTTTTGGGATGGCATATGCAAAATCAGAGCTTGCAGCAGGCGAGGCTTTGCCAACTACTGGAACAGTTTTTCTATCTACTCATGATCGCGACAAAGAATCATTGATTCCTGTTGCCAAGAGGCTATTAGATCTGGGTTTCGATTTGATTGCTACTTCAGGAACCGCTGATGCTTTAAAAAAAGCTGGATTGACCGTGAAATCAGTTCTCAAGGTTCATGAAGGTCGTCCGAATGTCGAGGATTTGATTCGATCTGGTCAGGTTCAGTTAGTGATCAATACTCCAATAGGCCGTCAGGCAGCTCATGATGACAAATATCTAAGGAGGGCTGCTTTAGATTATTCAGTTCCAGCTGTCACTACTCTTGCTGGAGCGAGAGCCGCTGTTGAAGGGATTCTTGCTTTACAAGCTCAAAAGCTATCAATTGCGGCACTTCAAGATATCCATTCTTGAAACGATCTATTGTTTATAACATTCAAAACAATTTTTCAGAGTGAATTCTTCTGCTTCTTTTTCAGATCTTTCGCCAGGAACTGATTGTACCGAAGCTTTTCGGGCAGCTTATGAAAATCGCTATACGTGGGGAAAAGATTTTCCTGGTTACAAAGGGCAATGTGATTTCTTAAAGGATGGTGTTTCCTTCCAAGGAACTTTTCAAGTTAGTTCTGACCTTAAGGCCAGCGTAGATGGCATTAGAGATGAATTGATTCAGAAGGAACTTATCTCTCAGCTTTGGGAAGTAGCTATACATCGTGTTAGAAGGACTTTTGAGCAGGTTCATGGCCAAAATACCTTTACCATTGGAGATCATGATGATTTTGGTGTTGAGGTTATAGTTGGAGGAAAGAACAAGGGGGATAGATATCGAATAAAAAATAATGTTGTGACAATGGTTCATCGCCATATTCATGGTCGCTTGGTAAAGATCTTTACAGAAAGTACTTTCCAAACTCCTACAGGATATCTAAGTAAGTTATATACCAGTCAGTATTCAGATCCCACTAGTGATACTTTATTGAGTGGTGTTAGTCATTTTGACGATACATTTACCTTATTAAAAAGTTCTAATTTTTGGGTTCTTACTGAAAGAGATATCAGAACCGACTCTCACGGTGGTCAACCTTCGAGCCACTGCGTATTTAAATTTTCTGAAATTACTTCTCTTTGAAATGAGATTGCAAATTAAAGAGGGTTGTGACACTATCTGGGTCAGCTTTCTTTAGGTCATTGTCTAATAGTTCTCTCTTGCCTGTAACTCTGAATCCCTTTGCTTTGATTAATTCTGGTCTAGAGCAAAAGATTGAATCTTTTAATAATCCTATAAATGCTTTTGCTTGGGGCTGGCCAACAGTGATCTTAATTGCCCTTACAGGGTTGTTGTTCATGGTTGGACTTCGCTTTATGCCTTTAAAAAGAATTCCTTACGGAATTCGCATGATGCTTGAGGGAAGAAACTCAATTAATCCGAATACAGGTGAAATATCCCCTTTCCAGGCCCTTATGACTTCCCTTTCGGCAACAATTGGTACAGGAAATATTGCTGGGGTAGCAGCTGCGATTGCCGTAGGGGGACCAGGGGCGGTTTTTTGGATGTGGATTATTGCCCTTTTTGGAATAGCTACAAAATATGCAGAAACTGTTTTAGCTGTTCATTTCAGGGAGGTTGATTCACTTGGCAACCATGTAGGTGGACCGATGTATTACATAAAAAATGGTTTGGGTTCTAGTTGGCATTGGTTGGCTGGTGTCTTTGCCCTTTTCGGAATGCTGGCTGGTTTTGGTATTGGTAATGGTGTCCAATGCTTTGAAGTTTCAAGTGCCCTCCAATTAGCTGGAGTGCCTAGGCTTTTAACAGGTGTCGTTATGGGACTCCTTGTTTTCGGGGTCATTATTGGTGGAGTAAAACGTATTGCTAGAGCGGCTTCAGCTTTAGTTCCTTTTATGGCACTACTTTATGTCTTAGCTTGTTTATTGATTATTTTCTCAAATATCTCTTTGATCCCCGATGCTTTTTCTACTATTTTTTCTAACGCATTTTCTGGAAAAGCAGCTGCCAGCGGAACTTTTGCACAGGTTGTATTGATGGGATTTAAGCGAGGAGTTTTCTCTAATGAGGCTGGTCTAGGAAGTGCACCAATTGCGCATGCTTCCGCGAGTACAGATAATCCAGTTCAACAAGGCACTGTTGCAATGCTTGGTACCTTTATTGACACCATAATTATTTGTTCTTTAACAGCTTTGGTGATCATTACAACAGGTTCATATGAAAATGGCCTTTCAGGCTCTGACCTTTCAATAGCAGCATTTAATTCTGGTTTAAGTGGTACAGGTTGGATAGTTACTGCAGGTCTCGTCTTTTTTGCTTTTACTACTGTTCTTGGATGGAGTTTTTATGGTGAAAGATGTACTGAGTTCCTTTTTGGGATCAAAGCAATCCTCCCATTTAGGCTTGTATGGGTTTCTGTGGTTGTAATTGGCTCAGTTGCAGGAAACAGAGGTGTTGTTTGGGCAGTAGCAGACACTTTGAATGGACTAATGGCTTTACCAAACCTTATTGCTCTATTACTCCTTTCTGGAACAGTATTTAAGCTTTCAAATGATTATCACTTTGACTCTAAGAAATCATAATGGAATCCCTTAGGTTCTAACTGGGCATAGGGCTAACAGATTTCAGTTTTTCGTTCAGTTGTCTTGCTAAAGTTTGCCTGCCTACAGCTAAGACTTTTAATGTGTCCTCATGCATTCTTAGTTGAGCATCAGCTACTTGCATTGCCCTAACTAACTCCTTCATTTCATCTGGCAAGTTATTTAAGTCATATCTCTTACCTTCAAAGGTCAATATAGGATCTTTATTTTTTGAGGAGGAGTCGGTCATCTGTGGATTGGCAAGATTGATTTGTTCTGACACTTTCTCATGTTTTACCTTTTTGTGAATTGTTAATGTGAGGAATTTCTCAAACCACCATATTTAGTTCTTATTCACACTGGCCATCTCGAATGATCTGCTTTTCGCAGAGAACCCTATACCTGCCTTTCCTTCTCATAAGCTCATCATGGGTACCTACTTCGCATATGCTGCCTTTGTCTAGAACAATAATTTGATCAGCCCCTTGAACTGTTGAAAGCCTGTGAGCAATAATTAGTACAGTTCTGCCTTTCATGGCTTGGCGAAGTCCAAGTTGAACAGCTTCCTCTGAGTCGGCATCTAGGGCGCTAGTAGCTTCGTCAAGTAATAACAAAGAGGGATTTCCTAAAACGGCTCTTGCAATTGCAATTCGTTGTATTTGACCTCCTGACAAATTAGTTCCACGCTCTTCAATTTTTGTTTTATACCCGTTTGGTAATTCATTTATAAATTCATGAGCATTAGCCATCTTTGCGGAGTAAATAAGTTCTTCATCTGTCGCTTTACGTCCAAACTTTATTGCATCCTCAATGCTTCCTGAGAAGATAATTGATTGCTGGGGAACAAGTGCAAGCTTGCCACGAAGTTCTTTTACTTTAAGAAGCGATATATCTTCATTGTCCAATTTAATTTCACCTTGCTGAGCTTTGTTGAAACGTAGAATTAATGAAAATAGTGTACTCTTACCTGCTCCTGATGGACCTACCAACGCTACTTTTTGTCCAGCATTTATTCTTAGATTTACGTCTTTAAGAACAGGCTTGTCACCAAGATACGAAAAAGTTAGGGAATTAATATCTAAATCTCCCTTCAATTTAGTTACTGATTTTGCATTTTTTAAATCTGATGGTTCTTTAGACTGTTTCTCAATTTCCCTTAATCTCCGTAATGATGCTTGTCCCTGTTGGAATTCATTAAAGTTTGTTGTTAGATGACTTATTGGGTCTATTAGCATTAGTAGTGCTGCTACATAACTACTAAATCCTTTTGCATCTAAGTCACCACTTTGAATTCTAATTGTGCCAATTGCCAGGACAGCCAATATTCCGCCAGCTTCAATGAAGCCAACAACTGGATGTTGAAGTGCTAATAGTCTTAGTGTCTTGTACCTTGCCTTGCGATGTTGATTGATTTCATTCTCAAACCTAAGTTGAAGCCAAGATTCTGCCGCAAATGCTCTTACTAATGGCAACCCTTGTATTGCTTCGCCAATTAGCCCAGCTAGATCACTAACTTGTTTCTGACTTCTTTCAGCTGCTTTAAGTACTTTTGCCCCAAACTGACTGACAAGTAAAGCCACCAGTGGAGCTAAAATTAATGTTGTTATTGAAAGTTGCCAATCTAGAAAAACCATATATATAAATACAGCTAACAATTGAAGAATGCTTGGCATTGTGTCTTGAATTGTCTTGTAAATAACCTCCCCTACTCGATCAGCATCTTCCGTAAGTCTGTACGTGAGGTCTCCTGCTGATAATTTTTCTATTGATCCAAGCTCTACCTGCTGAAGAGTTCGAAATAAGTCACTCCTTAGATCTTGGCTTAACCAAAGTGCTGGACCAGCAAAAAGTGTGTCTTGACCAAATTGAGCTAACTTTTGGATTAAAAAAACTATTAAGGCTATTGTTATGACTCTAATTACACGACTGAATTCACCATCACCAATAGCTGGAATTAACTCGCCTGCAAGCCTGGCCAGGAGAGGCCAGCAGGCTACATATATCACCATGCATGCTCCGCCCCATAACAAAGACCGTGCATGAGGCTTCAATAAGTCAATTAGTCTGGCGTAGCTGGTAGCTGATTGGGGATTCATGTTGTAACACTATCAATCCTTATTGTTCGACTCGTTTTAGTTCTATGAAGCTTGATCAATTTATGAAATGGAAAGGATGGGTCTCCACAGGAGGAGAAGCCAAGCATGCCATTCTTGCAGGAAAGGTAAGCGTAAACGGTTCCATCGAAATAAGGAGAGGTAGACAATTGAATGTTGGAGATCAGATAGCTTTTGAAAACAGTCATGGATGTATTTCTAAAAATGGCCCTATAGACGCGTAGGTTGTCCTTTGAAGAAGTTTTAGGAGGAATGCAGAGTGCGCAAACCTGTTATTGCTGGTAATTGGAAGATGCATATGACCTGTGCTCAGGCAAAGGAATATATGGATTCTTTCCTCCCTTTAATTGGAAATGATTTTCAGACTCGCTGCAATGTAGTTATAGCGCCTCCCTTTACAGCAATATCAACTATGTCTCGGCTTGTAGCGGGAAGTTCAGTTGATCTGTCTAGTCAAAATGTTCATTGGGAAGAGCAAGGTGCATTTACTGCAGAAGTCTCACCGATCATGCTCCTTGAACACAATGTCAAATATGCGATTGTTGGCCACAGTGAGCCTAGAAAATACTTTAGCGAGAGTGATGAACAGATCAATAAAAGAGCTGTATCCGCTCAGAAGAATGGACTTGTCCCTATTGTATGCGTTGGTGAGACAGATGAACAACGAGAGAGAGGTGAAGCAGAAAGGGTTATTCGAAGACAAGTGGAACAGGGGCTTGAGAGAACAGATCCAGATAATCTTGTTATCGCTTATGAACCAATATGGGCTATTGGTACTGGTAAGACCTGTGCAGCAACAGAGGCTAATAGAATTTGTTCTTTGATTCGAAGTTGGGTTCCTTCACCAAATTTGGTAATTCAATATGGGGGGTCTGTTAAGCCAGAGAATATTGATGAATTAATGAGCATGAGTGATATAGATGGGGTATTAGTAGGGGGCTCTTCCTTAGATCCAAAAAGTTTTGCCCGAATTGTAAATTACATGCCTAATTGACATGCTTTGGCCAAAGGACTGGCTAGCTAAAACATGCATTATGGGAGTTTTGAATATTACTCCCGACTCTTTTAGCGATGGTGGAATATGTATAGATCCCAAAGACGCCCTAAGGCAAGCATCAAATCATCTTAGAAATGGAGCTGATGTTCTTGATTTAGGTCCTCAGAGTACTCGTCCCGGTTCTGATGAGGTGGGCCCAGAAGAAGAACTCAAAAGATTAATGCCTGTATTGCGTCTTATTCGATCAAATTTCAAAGATGCGTTGATATCTGTAGATACTTACTGGTCTGAAGTTGCAGAGGCATCTCTTCAAGCTGGAGCTAATTGGATTAATGATGTAACTGGAGGTAGGAGAGATCCCAATATGTTCAACGTTATAGCTAATGCAAATTGCCCATACGTCTTAATGCATAGTCGCGGAACTAGTAAGACAATGGATTCACTTACTTCTTATGAAGATGTAGTTAATGATGTACGTGAAGAACTATTGATTGCGACTGAAAAGTCTCTGATAGCAGGTGTTAAGCCTGATAAGTTGATTTGGGATCCTGGGATAGGCTTCGCGAAAAATACTCATCAAAATATTTCTCTTCTCAATAATTTAGAGGTTTTATCTTCAGAAGGTTTCCCTCTTCTTGTTGGATATTCTCGTAAGAGGTTTATTGGAGAAGTATTAGGTAAGACCGATCCAATTGAAAGAATTTATGGAGGTTTAGCTGTTGTATGTAGATGCTCCCAAGCATCTGTCTCTATCGTGCGAGTACATGATGTAAACGCTACTCATCAAACTCTTTTGATGGCAGATCTTTTATGGCCCTCTATAAATGATAGTGTTAAATATAGATAATTATTCTGTCTCTGTTACTCCTTCTATACGATCCTCTACCTCTTGGTAAAGTTCCTTTAATTGTTCAATATTTTCATCAGAGGTTTCCCAGTATCCTCTGCCGTTAACTTCAAGAAGCGTACCTACTATATTTCTGAAGCTATGAGGATTAAGTTCCATAAGTCTTTTTCTCATTACTGGATCATTTATAAATGTCTCATTAGATTCCTCGTATACAAAATTATCTACCTGACCACTGGTTGCACTCCATCCAAGGGTAAAGTTTAGTCTTTTGGATACTTCTCGTACCCCCTCATAACCAGAATTTAGCATGCCTTCATACCATTTTGGATTTAATAACTTTGTTCGTGAATCGAGCCTAATTGTTTCACTTAAGGAACGAACCTGAGCATTAGCTGTTGTTGTATCAGCTATAAAGCTTGATGGTGCTTTACCATCTTCCCTAAGACCTTTAATGAGATTTGTGGGGTCAGAGTCAAAATAATGACTCACGTCAGTTAGTGATATCTCAGCGGAATCAAGGTTCTGGAATGTAACATCTGCTGTTTTCATTACTGATTCGAAAACTTCTCGATTTTGATTCATTTCGCCAGGATTATCTGCATTGAATGCAAATGTTTTTCTTGATAGGTACATCTCCTGCAGTTCAGTTTCTTCTTCCCATGTTGAATTCTCAACAGCAAGATTGACGTTTGAACTGTAACTACCACTTGAGTTTGAAAATACCCTGCAAGCTGCCTCTCTAAGAGTTAAGCCTTGCGCTTTTGCCTGTTCTAAAGAGTGTTTTCGGACAAAATTCTCTTCTATAGGTTCATCAGCTTCTGCTGCCATTTTCACTCCTTGGTCGATTAGTGCCATTTGATTTATGAATAGATCCCTAAAGACACCTGAACAATTCACCACCACATCGATTCTTGGCCTGCCAAGCTCTTCAAGAGGTATTAGCTCTAACTTGTTTACCCGTCCTACAGAGTCGGGTTTAGGCCTAACTCCTATAAACCAAAGTATTTGTGCAAGGGACTCCCCATAAGTTTTTATGTTATCTGTACCCCAAAGGACGCAAGCAATAGTTTCTGGCCATGTACCCTCTTCATCTTTTTGTCTTTGTATGAGTTTGTCTGCAACTCCTTTTGCTGCTGCAATTGCAGCAGTTGTAGGAATTGATTGAGGGTCTAGTGCATGTATATTTTTGCCGCTTGGAAGTACTGCTGGATTTCTGATTGGGTCACCACCAGGGCCTGGAAGGACATAGTCACCATCTAGAGCTTTAAGTAAGCTTTCCATCTCTTTGTCTGCGCAGATTTGTTTAAGACAAAAATTTAGGTATTCAAAAAGTTTTTCAAGTTCTTCTGAATTAACGTTGCCAAAACCTGCTTTTATACACGCTCTCTTCCATGGTGTCGGGAAATTAAAACCTACACGTTCCATTAAACCTTTTATCCCTGTTAGATAATTCTTACTTGATAGATTAACCCTCCCCTCTTTGTCTGTTAGTGAAGTGATTATTGATGAAACTATTGAGCGAGAAGCATTTGTTATTGTTTTATTTAGCTCAACATCAGCGAGAATCCCTTTATCATTCCCATCGAATATCTCTTCTATCTTTCTGTCAATAGACTCAGCAAGTAATCCAGGCAATGATCTTAGTTTGTCTTCTTCTCTTTCTAGTGAAGCAATGCTTACTAGCGTAGCTACTGCCTCTTCAGCTGTAGGGGGCTTGCCAATAGTATGAAGTCCACAAGGAAGAAGTCTGCTCTCTATTTCCATTAATTGGCTGTATACAGCACCAACAATTTTATCTCTTTCATCTATATCTAGGGAAGCTGTATCCTCGTCCGGAAAATTGACATCCTGATCAAGATTGCATTTTTTAGAAGTTTCTATAATTGCATTAACTATTTGTATGCCTCGACCACTTTCACGAAGTTGTTGATATGAACCAACAAGTTCACCAAGCTCCTTGAGTCCTTTATAAAGTCCTGCATTTTCAGCGGGAGGTGTCAAATAACTAATAGTTGAAGCGTAGCCACGCCTTTTTGCGATAGTTGCTTCTGATGGGTTGTTTGCTGCGTAGTAATAGAGATTTGGTAAGCCACCAATTAAAGAATCTGGATAGCAGGTCTCACTCATGCCCATTTGCTTTCCGGGCATGAATTCAAGTGATCCATGTGTTCCAAAGTGAAGGACAGCATCTGCCCCCCAAATTTTTTCTAGATATGTGTAATAGGCTGCAAAGCCATGATGAGGACTTGCACTTCTTGAGTAAAGTAACCTCATAGGATCCCCTTCGTAACCAAAAGTAGGTTGAACTCCAACGAAGACATTCCCAAAATGTCTTCCAAATATCAATAGATTTTGACCATCACTATTAAGTGACCCTGGTGGTTTTCCCCAGTTTTCTTCTAATCGTTCTGAATATGGAGTTAACCGTTCATATTCTTCCACGCTCATCCGATGTGCTATTGAAAGCTCTGGTGATCCTTCTAATGCTTCCGGGTCATTGATTATGGCTTCCATAAGTAACTTTGGATCTTTGGGAAGATTCTCTATCTTGTAACCCTTTGCTTTCATTTCTTGAAGCACTCGGTGTATTGATCCAAATACATCTAAATAGGCTGCTGTTCCTACGTTTCCTTTGTCGGGAGGAAAACTAAAGATAGTAATTGCAAGCTTTTTTTCGATCCTTGGTTTTATTCGAAGTGAAGACCACCGAATTGCTCTTTCAGCAATTGCATCAACACGATCTTGCAGAGTATGTGCTTTACCTGTGGCGTCATCTCTTCCTGAAAGAACAATTGGCTCTATCGCCCCATCTAGTTCGGGTATGGCAATTTGCAAAGCAACTTGAACTGGGTGAAGACCAAGATCACTTATTTCCCATTCTTGTGTAGTTTGAAAAACTAGGGGCAAAGCAACCATATAAGGACGATTTAATCTCTTTAATGATTCGATTGCTTTAGGGTGGTCCTGTCTTGCGGGTCCTCCTACAAGGGCAAATCCAGTTAGCGAAACTACTCCATCAACTATAGGAGTCTCTGGATTTATGGGATCATAAAAAAATGAATTTACTGGTTTAGAAAAATCTAATCCACCACAAAAAATAGGTATTACACGAGCACCTCGATATTCAAGCTCTTGAATGATTGCCACATAATGTGCATCATCACCAGTGACAATATGACTACGCTGAAGAACTAGTCCTATTAGAGGACCTTTTGAAGAGTTATTTGAAAGATCTTCTCTACTATCTGTCCAGTTTATATATTCTTTTATGTCTTCAAACATTCTCGGGGCTAGGGGATGCCATATACCTAGATCCGGAAATACCTCAGGTTCAGCAACTTGAATTTCGTCTCTCTGCTCCCCATCTTTTGGTGGATAGACATACTTATCGGCCAACATAAGTAGCAGGTTCCTTAAGTTATCAGGCGTGCCACCTAACCAATATTGAAAGCTCAGCATGAAACTTCTTGCATCCTGGGCTTTCTCAACTGGAAGATATTTCAGGATGCTTGGAAGAGTGTTTAATAATTTCAACATTGCATCTTGGAACCCCGATCCACCTGCCTCCTTTCCCTTTTTCATTATTCCTGCAAAGACACTTTTGCTTTGACCTAATTGGGCCATCGAGAAGCTGCCCAACTTATTTAGGCGCATCACTTCAGGCATGGAAGGGAATACAACAGATGCTTTTAAACGATCTTTATGGGGAGTTACTGCATCAACGACTTTCTGAGCTAAGTCTTCGATGAATATCAACGAAGCAATAAAAACTTCAGCCGAAGCTATGTCAGTTTCAAAGTCACTAAAATTTTGTTCATCTCTAAGTTCCTCGATTAGGTAACCACTTAGCTCTATTCCAATTGGTCCATTTTGCGCATTCAGCGAATTTGCCGCTTGAGTAAGAGCATTTTGATACTGAGGTTCTAGCACCACATAGACCGCTTTCATTACGGACTTGTGGCAGTGATTCTCATCAGGCAATACTCTGCGGTTGGCGGAGCGAACCTGGGTGAACATAGTCTCAATTACCTAATTTGAAGCAGCCTAAGGGCCTCCGGTCCATATATGTGGCTCTTTCCCTTCGGGTGTTACATGTGTACTGCAAATTTTCTTTGTCATACTTGCTTTTGAAATGACCAACCACAAAACTGATTCAATCCCTGTTGTAGTTGCTGGAGCGTTAGGGCGGATGGGGTCTGAGGTTGTTAAAGCAGTCCACGCCTCACCTGATTGTCATCTAGTCGCTTCTATTGAAACCTCTACCGAAAATGAAGGAGTTGATGTTGGTGAGCTCTTGGGCTTGGGCCAAATAGGTATCCCTCTTTCAAATGATTTTGAGGGAACCTTATGTTCGGTTAGTCAGATGCCTAGTCAATCTGGAAATACTAAAAAAGCGGTACTAGTTGACTTCACACATCCTTCAGTTGTTTATGAGCATACGAGATCATCAATAGCTTATGGACTGCATCCGGTAATTGGTACAACAGGACTTACAGCAGAACAAATAACTGAATTAGCTATTTTTTCAGAGAAAGCTTCAGTAGGTTCAGCAATTATTCCAAATTTTTCAGTTGGAATGGTTTTGCTTCAGCAAGCCGCCGCCGCCGCCGCACGTTTTTATAGTCATGTTGAACTTGTTGAACTTCACCACAACAACAAAGCTGATGCGCCTAGTGGAACTTGTCTTAAAACCGCAGAATTAATAGAAGAGATAGGTAAACCTTTTAACCCCTCTTCAATAGATGAACATGAGTCTGTTGAAGGAAGTCGTGGTGGAAGCAGACCAAGTGGTATTCGCATGCACTCAATTCGCTTGCCTGGTTTAGTCGCACATCAGGAGGTCTTGTTTGGTGCTTTAGGAGAGACATATACTCTTCGTCATGACACTATTGATAGGAAGGCTTATATGCCTGGTGTGTTACTTACAATTCGGAAAGTGCAGGCTTTAACTGGCCTAATTTATGGCTTAGAAAGAATCGTTTGACAAGGCATTTCAAATGTTGTCCCCTTTACGTCCAGGAGAATTACAGAAGCTAATACCGGCAGTAGCTACAGGGAATCAATTCTCAGCTGCGCTAGGTGACCCTAGGAAGATTTTGCAGAGAGTGATGATTGCGACAATTGGTGGAGTAATAACTTTATTAATTAGCCAAAGTCAAGTTGCAAGTAGATTTTATGCTGTTTGGTTGATAGTAGGAGTTACATTACTTCTATATGTACTTTGGAGTCCAATTATAGAGGCTGGTCAGAAGAACTCTGTTTTACGTTCCTATCCATTTGGAGCTGTTTTTGACGGGCAAATTGGAGATGTCTTTACAAGAGAACGAATTGAAAATAGACATGAACAGGCTAATCAACGTGGCGAACTAGAACTAGTTGAAAATCGAAGAACCTGGATGATACTTGAGTTGATAGATGAAGATGGATATCTAGCTCAACTTCGATTCCCTATGGAGAAAAAACACCAAATGATTAAGGAGGGGCAAAGAATTCGTTGCGTAGTGCTTAGTGATAGAAGTGATTTCAGCAAAATTTCAGCCTTAAGTGATGCTTGGTTGCCAGGTAATCGAATATGGGTTGGTGAATATCCCTATTTATTAAGACCAGCATTTGAGGAGCTTTGCCAAAGAAGATTAGACAGGATTAGATATTAAACTAAAATATAATTATATTGTTTTTTTCTTTCTAATGACTATTTTTAGATAGATTCACTTCTTTTTTCATTTACGACCTGTTAAGACACTTCTAAGAATTTGCACACCTTATCAATCCTATTGTTTTGCATGTAAAGATAGTTGGTTCTGGTCCCACCGGCGCATTATTAGCTTTGGCTCTATCAAGGGTAGGGTCAAAGGTTGGTATTTATGATTATACAAATAAGCAAGACTTACTTAGAAGAAGTAGAGCATATGCATTAACTCATTCTTCTAGGAGGCTTCTTGAGGACATTGGTCTTTGGCCACTATTTCACCCTGTTATTACACCTTTCGACTCTTTAAGTCTTGAAGATAGGCAACTTCTTTTAGACTTTAAATTTAGTATTCGTGATTTATCATCTCAAAATTATTCCTATGGCTCTATAGGTTGGATTATAGATCATAAAATAATGATGCAAATACTTCTCTCTCGTATAGACAATGACTCTAATATCGAATGTAACTATGGTGTAGCTACTAATTCTCTCTTGGAAGGTTATGATTTAATTGTTGCTGCCGATGGTCCCAATTCTTCCTTACGTCAGGAATGGAATATTAATACTTTTAACTTTTCCTATGCTCAAGGATGCTTAACTACAAAAGTTCTAGTTAGGGGCGCTAAAGAGAATGTCTCTCATGAAATTTTTCGAAGGGATGGCCCACTAGCATTGCTTCCTATGGGAGGTGAAACATATCAAATTGTTTGGACAGCTCCCCTTGAAAGCTGTGTTAGAAGGTCTTCTCTAAAAACGTCTTACCTTCTTGATGAATTAGCAGGTATTCTTCCTGACCATATGCACCCTGACATGCTTTTAGATCAACCGAATGCCTTTCCACTTAGATTTTCTATTGCATCTTCTTTTGGCTCTAAAAGACATCTACTTATTGGAGAGTCTGCACACTGTTTTCATCCAGTAGGAGGACAAGGTTTAAACCTGTGTTGGAGAGATGTTGAAACTCTAATGAGAATTATAAAAAGAGTTAATTCCGGAAAAGTAAAATTATCCTCTGTTCCTTATATCTATAACTTTAGGCGTTATTTTGATGTTATTTTTACAGGTTTACTTACAGACTTAATTCTACGTTTCTATTCAAATAATTACTTTTATGTTCTTCCATTTAGACGTATGGTGATGTTTTTTGTTTCTTATGTAAGGCCTCTTAGAAGGCTACTGTTGAGAATCATGACTGATGGAGCTGCCAATTTACTCCTTTAGTAGGCAGAATGAGAGGACTTAATGCTCAATATGGTTGTAAGCAGTCACCCACAACCCAAATCGTCCCCTCAGCTGTTGAATTTTCTGCAACAGAAGGTTGGTTTAACGGACAACGCTATAAACTTAGGTTTGAGACAAGCTGAGATTGAACAAGCTCCCTTACCAGTAGTATTATGGAGTTTCGGATTGCTTAACCTGACTCAATATCAGCAGGTTTTGGACTGGGAAATTAATCACAAATGATGTCTGCAAATCATTGCTATTACTAGATAGATTATCTTTCGATCGAAGTTTATGATCTTCCTATGAAGCCTAAAGAATATCTCCCAGATTATTTGATTGTTCTTATATGAAGCTCCCTATTTGTGTGCACTTTTAAAAATACATCCGAGGACTAATGACTTAGGGCCCTAAATGCTGCCATTATTTCCAGTATGGAAAATCTAGCTAGCTCATCAATTGAAAATAAATCAGATATTATTTGCGCTAAGCAAATAATTCTTGGACGTAGGGCACTTGAGAGGCTTGACTTGCTTTTTCTGGCTGTTGAATCCCTTGATTTTAATGGTAGCGAGGCAATGCTTATTACTTGTGAGAAGCTTGGCTTACAGAACTATTTCCCTAACCGAGTAGAGCTCTGGAAGCGTCGTTGTCATAATCCTTTGAGACGTACTACTCGAAGAGGTCAGCTCAGCTCTACTGATTCTCAAGCATTAATTGTTCTTCTTTGTTCTATGGCAGAAAGAATATACCCACTACTTCGTCAATTGCTTTCATCACGAGAACCTGAAAATATAAATTCTCAAAGATGGCAGCTCTTAGAGCAACGTTTGGGAGAATTGATTAATGAACGAATGAATCCTCGTAGAGGAGGTGTACAGCGATTGTTAAATCCAGCGATAAAGCAAATCATATGTAAAGATCTAGTCCTTAGCTTGGCTCTTGCTTCAGGACCTGGAGGTGTTGAACGAATGTGCGCCAGTCTCCTTGATCCCACCCCATAATTTTTATATGTTAAAAAACACTTTTTTGTACGATCAGAACTCAGTACGTCTTCTTGTTGAGGGACTTCCTGACACATCCTTAGGACAGTCTGAAGATGCTGTAGGCATTATTTCTTCTTGGAAGCTTGAATTGATTGGCAAGGCCGATCTGGAAGGAAAAAGGGAGCATCTTGAAGCAATGATGATTCAAGTACTGCCATATGCTCGTTACCTTATTTCCGGGGTAAAACGTCCTTTTGGAGATCAACAAAGTACTGTTTCTATCTCTTCAGAAGGAAATCAGCATAAGTTGACTTTAAGAAGCTCAAGGCCAGGTGTAGAGCCAATGGCAGTTTTTATTGATGATGCTGAGTTGACAGATCTTGTTAGATGTTTGGATCAATTAAGGTACGATTCACGAGTTCCCATTTCATGGAACCTCACAAGTGACAATCCCTTGAAACGGAACGAAATTGTCAATAGGGTCCCCATAGCTCAGAGAATCTTTGCACCCTTGATCGGCGGAACAACGTTTTTTCTAGTGGCAAGCATTGCAACTTTCTTTTCCCTACAAACTACTGTTGAATTCAAAGATAATGATACAAATTCCGGGAAAACCCATTTGAATAATTAGCTTAGATAATCATAGAGTCGAACTTATTTGATTTAGCTAAACATCCATTTTGTATGCAACAAGTAGAAAATATTTAAATAGCTTGAAAACTAGCCTGATTTGTTTATAATTAAGATTGTCCAATTAGCTTTAAATAAACGACGTAAACGTATAAATTGATACTAACTTTATTAGTTCCACCCACTCATCCTTCTTATTTATGAGTAAGC
The DNA here is from genome assembly GCA_003278365.1 of Prochlorococcus sp. AG-363-M17. Taxonomy (GTDB): domain Bacteria; phylum Cyanobacteriota; class Cyanobacteriia; order PCC-6307; family Cyanobiaceae; genus AG-363-P08. The sequence continues at coordinate 90,326 of QCFS01000001.1, forward strand.
CAGATAAAAGACTCCTGACAAGGTATGTCTTTCGTAAGAAAAAAGGTGATAAGCATAAGCCAATATACATAATCTTATTGGAAGCGATATTAATGTTAATCACTTCTTTGGTATCTCTTCTCTATCTAAATCAACTTCCTCAACAGTTTGATTTTGAAAAATTGTTTGCAGATGCCATATCTAACCTTTTAGAATCTATAACTTTATTGATATCCTCGTTATCCATTTTTGGTTCAATCTTACTTGTAACTTTATTAGTTGTTCTTTCTTTGCTTTTGTTGGTAGGTTCAATCTCTAGATCGTTCAGAATAATCTCGCTATTTCTTTCTAGGAAAAAAAAGAAATCTAGAATACCAAAAGCTCGAAGAGGTTAAACTACTCTCATTATTAAAAAAAAAATAAGGTTTTCAACTAATTATTTCCCGTTATCAGCTAATCTCTTTAAGATCTAAAGAGGCATCATTTGAAACTCTTTTCATTATGTCTATCAGATCTACACCTTCCTTCTATATTACTGCCTGGCTGGGCTATTCATTAGCTATTTACACATGGTTCTTACTGTTTAGAAGCTCTTCGTTTTTATGGGTAATTTTAGGCTTGTCATTATTAATCATTTTTAGATGCATAACCAAAGGCCCTTCGTCTGTTCATCAGAGCCTTACTTTCCCAGGCATAACCTTCCCTCTTTCAAGGATAATAATAAGGTCTTCTTCATTTCTATATTTCTCAGCTTCAATGTACGGCTTGATTGACATTATATTGGAATTACCTCTATATGATAAAAGTTTTATGTTGCTACCTCTTTTAATCTCAGCATGTTTTTTGGGTGGTGCCTCTATTACTTTGGCTCAGATCGATTAAGTATTATGGAACCTTGATCTAAGAACTTTTTAAGGCATCTGACGTATTTTTACTATACTTTTAACGTTTTGCATCGTTCAACTAGAATTAAGATAACAGACAATCTCCGAGTTTCTCATGGCCCCTATTTATGAATATTCTTGGCTAATACCAATTGTTCCTTTTTTTGGTGCATCAATTATAGGTCTTCTACTTCTTGCTTTTAGTAGAACTATGAACAGGTTGAGTAAGCCAGTATTTGCGATTTCTGCTGGTTGTTTATCTATATCAGCTATTCTTAGTTGTTTCTTGCTTGCACATGAATTAGCAAAAGATAGCCTACCTTATGTCTTTGACTACAATCCTAGTATTTTTGGTAGCAATTTACATATATCTTTCTTCGCCGATTCCTTAACCTCCTCTGTTATAACTGTGTTTTCGACCGGGCTATTAGTACTAATGATGATTGTTCATAATAGAAATTACCGCAAGGTTGGATATGTAAGAAATTTTGTTTCCCTAGGTTTCCTATCATCAACACTTCTTCTGCTTTTATTTCTTTACCCTTTATCAGAGGTTTTAAAATAAACAAATAATCAACAAGGTTGTTTACTAACCTCATTAATTATTTGTTTATTTACCTATTGATTAGTATCGTTGTAACTTATTTCCCTGGCTTTGCTAAGGGTAGTAAACATTTATCAGAATCACAACCCGCTGGACCAGCTTCAACTAACTCTCCTAAATCGTACCTATTTAATGCATCAAAGAAATCATTAGTCACTTTCCTCTTGTTAACGTCGCTTTGTAGTGACTCATAGGTTTCTAAGTTAATAGGTTCAAATGGTAACCTTGGAAATGTTGCATTTGCATCAAATCTTGCGAGTAATGCAGCGGATATGTATCCCTCTCCATTTTGAATAGAATTATATATCGCGTCTGATAGTTCTTCTATCTCATTTTCACGGAATTCTATAGTTGCCGATGTGTTGTGATCTGTGTAATTTCTTTGGACTTGCATATAGAAATCGAACTGAGCCAAGGCTGTGAAATTATTTATGTTTACTTCATCAGCTCCCGGTAAATTTGCCCAACTAACTTCTGTTGGTATTTCAACAAGCCATTCTGTGCAGCGTTGATCAAAGGGGTCATTTAACAGTCTCCCTTTCTCGTCCTTGTCTGACTGTGATGGAACAACCGTATAGCCATAATCCATACATGCCATGGCAACTGGATCATTTTTTCTGAAAGTGATTCTTCTAATAAACCTTTGTGCTTTAGGTGGATGCCAACCTGGAGATGCACCAGTAAGTAAACTCTTTGTTCCGGCAGGTTGAACAGTTGTGCATCTATTAGGTCTACGAAGTCCATGCCTATCGCAATAATCCCATACTGTCTGATTTACAACTTCTTTCCATGAGTTTAGAAATGTCGATTCTTTCTTTTTAAAACTTCTCCCCTCTTCAGTCTCTGGTCTTCCAGCTTCCCACCATTTCAGCCATTGAGTACCAAAGGCATGAACAAAGAAATCAAATAAACCTGTAAAACTAACTCCTACTATTGGATCCCAGGCTCTACTTTGCCTATATCTCTCGACTTCAAAATTATGATTTAAAAGGCAAGCCACAGATAATGCAGCTGCTTTAAATGCATCTTCTTGACCTTGTTGATCTGTTGGGTCAATTTGATTTAAATGTACTTCAGCTAGGTTGCAATGGAAATCAGCACCAAGTATTTCTCCACAAGGGTTTAAACCATATCTTCCTAGTCTATGTTCTAACTCTTTCTCTTCAATTGGTCCATAATTTGTATTCAGCCAGTTTCCCGCTTCTTCTTTACCTTGTGAACAGTAAATATCTATAAATGATTTTCGTTGCTCGGCTGTTTGTAGTAGATCTGCGTTTGAGCGGGCTATAGCTTCTGGTGCAAACTGTATGGCACCTTCTCCAGAATGAAATTGCTTTGTTACTGCTTCAATTACGATATTTTTCTCAGGCTTCGTGTGATAAACACGTGTGTGATTTGCCATTCTTAATGCGTCTTTTTCAGGATCAATTCTCCAATTCCCTTCATCATCTTGTTGCCATAGGTTTTCTTTTGCTCCAGCAGCCGATAAATCTTGTGCAAGGAACTGACGCATGCCAGCACTCCTTCTGATGTTTCCTGCGACAATGGTTACAGCGGCTTCGTCGATTAACAAGCAGCACTCCACTGAAGTAAGTTTTCTTCCATGGGCTCTGTTCAATAAATTTGCTACTCGAGCATAAAGATCTTTAAGTTTTACAGGATTGGCCATACCGCCAAACCCCTTAAGAGTTTCTCCCACTGGTCTAATATCTTTAAGATCTACTGATACTTTTATGGTTGATCCCTTGAAATTCTGGTCACTGCAAAGTTGGAGTAATATGAGATAGCTATCAACCCATCCGCGTCTACTATCACCAACTTTTATAGAGACTTTGTTGCCATCTATTGTGTGTGTGGTTTCTTCTTTTCTGAGTGCTTTTGGTGTAATCCCAATTTCAGAAAGGGATTCAATTTCCAGCTTGTTTATAACAATTGGGAGTTTCTGGATAAGATGAGGTTCAATGATTGCGCCTGTCCCGCAACCCATCATTGCTAGATCCATCATTAAGGCGAACGCATCCCAATCAACAAGGTTTGTTGAAGTGCAGTTATAAGCGCCTGAAAAGTTTTGATTTTTTTCGATCCATGGAGTTCCTCCAATCCATAGCCACCTGCCGGAGGGGAGAGCTTTCTTCTCCGATTGCATTCTTGACATCAAGTCCACTTCTTGATCTGTAAGGTTCCCTAGCTTCTTGAGGCCTTCAAGATTTCTATTTCCTACCTCATTCCAACTTTCTCGCCCTGTGGGAAGTCTACGGCTATACGTTCTATAAAAAACTGGGTTAGCTGCAGGTGCAGTAAGCGGGAAATCAGCTTTTGGTTTGCTTGAGCTTGGTTCTGACAGGGTTACAGGAGGTCTGTTTGAGGTCAAAGTCACAGATTCTATGTTTCTCAGGTATGGGCACGCTAACGCCACAAGTGGGGTCTGCAACCTTTCATTAACACCATTTACGGTGTTTGAAGGAAACTTTACTAATGCCGCACTTTTTTTATGGATCGTGTACCAGAAAAAGAATTAATGGAAGACCCTGGTCAGGTCAGGAGTTACGCAGAGGCAGACTTCAGTTCCTCGGACTCAGATTTCATTTCCCGTCTAGGGAGCTTCTTGGCAAATTCAAATCGGGGATCTATCAGTAAACAAAAAGTAGTCCTAGACCTTGGCTGCGGTCCGGGAAATATTACAGAGCGAATTGCAATCGCCTATCCCAATTGGAGGGTAATAGGTGTGGATGGATCTGAAGAGATGTTAAATATTGCTCTGCAACGACAGGTTAAAAGACAAAGTTTACTGTCTAGGGTTGAATATCTGAACATTTATCTTTCTCCTGATAGGATCTCCTCATCTACTTTGTGCTCGTGTGCAGATATTGTTGTAAGTAATAGCGCATTGCATCATTTTCCTTCCTCTATCTCATTCTGGGAGACAGTCACGGCTGCTTCTTCTTCCGGAACGATTGTCTTTATGCGTGATTTACGAAGGCCTACTTCTACTAAAGTTTGCTTGTCGTTGATGAAAAAGTATGTTTCTAACTGTTCTATGCAACTTAGGAAGGATTATTTTGCGTCATTGCAATCTTCCTTTACAGTAGAGGAGGTTAGGCATCAACTCGCAAGCCTGAATCTAAGTAAACTTCAAGTAATTGAGCTGGAAGATCAGTATTTAGAGGTTTTTGGTGAATTATAAAATTTTTATGCCTAATTACTCATTAAAAGAAAGACAAACATTGTGACTAAATCAAACGAAAACAGTAGGACTGAGGAAGCTATCATTTCTCAATCAAATTTAACTCAGGCTGTTGCTAATCGTAGAAACTTTGCGATCATTTCGCATCCAGATGCCGGTAAGACGACTCTTACTGAAAAATTACTTTTGTATGGAGGCGCTATTCAGCAAGCTGGAGCAGTAAAGGCCAGAGGAGAACAAAGAAAAGTTACATCAGACTGGATGGAATTAGAGAAGCAGCGTGGAATTTCTATTACATCAACGGTTCTACAATTTGACTATTTTAATAATATTATTAACCTTTTGGATACTCCCGGCCACCAAGATTTCTCAGAGGATACGTATCGTACATTGGCGGCAGCCGATAACGCTGTTATGCTAGAAGATGCAGCCAAGGGATTAGAACCTCAAACTAGAAAATTATTCGAAGTATGCCGCTTAAGAAAGATACCTATTTTCACCTTTATAAATAAGATGGATAGACCTGGCCAGGAACCACTTTACCTTCTTGATGAAATAGAATCTGAGCTAGAATTATTAACATGGCCTGTCAATTGGCCAATAGGTAGCGGAGAACTTTTTAGAGGAGTAATAGACCGTAGAACCCGAGATATTATGCTTTATAGTCGAGCTGAAAGAGGTAAACAGGCTAAGGAATATCAGCTAGGTCTAGATGATCCTAAGGTGAAGGATTTAGTTGAAGATGAACTTCTAGAAAAAGCACTTGAAGAGCTTGAATTATTAGATACTGCTGGTACTGAAATGGATCAGGATCTTATAAAAGCAGGCGAACTAACCCCAGTATTCTTTGGATCTGCAATGACTAATTTTGGAGTTCGTCCATTTCTCGATGCTTTTCTAGAGATGGCTCAGACTCCAGCTCCAAGGATTTCAAACTTAGGCCTTGTTGACCCTCTGCAAAAAAACTTTAGTGGCTTTGTTTTTAAATTACAAGCTAATATGGATCCTAAGCATAGAGATAGAGTTGCTTTTTTAAGAGTATGTAGTGGACGCTTTGAAAAAGATATGACTGTTTGTCATGCACGTACAGGTAAGTCGATTAAATTATCCCGTCCTCAAAAGCTTTTCGGTCAGGATCGTGCGGTTGTAGATGATGCTTACCCTGGAGATGTAATCGGATTAAATAATCCTGGTATGTTTTCAATTGGAGATACACTTTATACAGGAACTAGGCTTGAATTTGAGGGAATTCCCTGCTTTAGCCCTGAAATTTTTAGCTGGTTACGAAACCCAAATCCTTCATCTTTTAAGAATTTTAGGAAGGGCGTAAATCAGCTAAGAGAGGAAGGAGCAATACAAATTCTCTATGATGTCGATGAAAGTAAGCGAGATCCTATCCTTGCTGCAGTAGGACAATTACAGCTAGAAGTTGTTCAATACCGTTTAGAAAGTGAATATGGCGTTCAATCTCGATTGGAACCGATGAGTTTTCAGGTTGCGAGATGGGTCAATGGTGGATGGAAAACATTAGAGAATCTTGGTCGGGTGTTCAACTGCAAAATCGTCAGAGATTCTTGGGCAAGACCTGTCCTTTTATTTAAGAATGACTGGAACCTCAATCAGCTCCTTGAAGATCACCCAGAATTGAGTCTTAGTGCTGTAGCCCCTGTCGTCAGTGGCGTTGAGCCAATAAGCCTTTAATTATTTCGATGAATTTCGATCTCTTTAGCACCCCTATCCTGTGCAGGACCTCCTATTATTAGGTTTATTTCAAAAATAACTTCGTAACTCCAATATCGAAGTTATATAGAGATCATGAGCTCAGGAATTGACCCCAGCCTGAATCCAGATTCGCAAGATCCATATTCAATACTTGGACTGTCTCAAGGGTCTTCCTTTGAGGAAGTTCAAAAGGCTAGAGATCAACGTCTTGAAGAAGTTGGCGATGATCCTCAAGCTAAAGCCCGAATAGAGGCTTCCTATGATGCTGTTTTAATGAATAGTTTGAAGGAAAGGCAGCTTGGGAAGATAAGTAGTGCAGCCGTTTCAGCATCAGAACAGGAACAAGTTAATTCAAGGAAAAGTTCATTTAATATCCCGTTAAACTTTAAGTTTCCACAAAAAAAAGATCAGACCTCAATTCAATCTGGTTCAAATTCTTCATCTCTTCTTCCCAGTCTTGAGATGCCAGAAGGAACTGAACTAGTCGTCAAAATATCTTTAGGTTTACTTCTTTTACTTCTTCTATTTATTTCCAACTCTTCTAGTGTTGACCTTCTACTCTCTACCTCACTTATAGGTACGTTGATTAGCCAAATCCGACGTCGACGTCCATGGTTGTCTTCTTTAGGTTGGTCAGTGGTTTTATTGTCAACAGGATTAATAATTGGAGGATTACTCGCAAATTACAGTTCAGACTTTTTAGTTGGAAATATTTCTCTAGATCATGACCAGGTTGAGGCAATTCCCGCGATAATCCTTCTTTGGATTGGCGCACTGCTTTTTGTGTAGAGGTTAACTGTCCTTATTTTTTTCAGACAACATACTTAAAATTTCCCTGATTTCATAATCTCTTATTTCGTATATATTGCTGCAGAATTGACACTTCACCTCTGTTGGCTTCGCATCATTTAGCATTGAGATAAGTTCTTCTTCTCCTAAGAGACTTAGGGCGGAAATACTTTTCTTGCGGTTACATCTACATTTAAATTCAATTGGTTGACTTTCCATACTTTTATTACCTTCAGTGACATCAAGGTCAGGGAATACTTCTTTTAGTAGATTAAGTAGATTATCCTTATTGTCAAATAATAGTTTGCTAAAACATTTAATTTCACGACACCTTTCTTCAAGGAGTAAAACAAGTTTTGGATCATGTTCGATTTTGGGCAAAACCTGAACAATCATTCCACCTGAAACAATTAGACCATTACTATTTATTTTTTCTCCAACAAAAACAGCTGAAGGTATTTGCTCTGAATGTAGAAGGTATGAAGCGATGTCTTCACCTACGCCTCCTCTTTCTAATTCTACTGTGCTACTAAATGGTTCACCTTTGCCTTCATCACGTAATACATGTAGATAACCTTTCCCTACAGCTGATTGGAAGTCGAATTCATATTCTCCATCATTATTTTTAAGTAAATCGAGTTCAAGGCTGGAGTTTCCGATGTAGCCCCTTACCGTTCCATCTCTTCCTGCGTCAACCATTAATCCATTAAGCGGTCCATCCGACATGAATCGGATTGTCACTCTTCCATGATTAACCTTCATAGAGCTTGCAAGAAGAATGCCCGCGCTCATTGCTCTTCCAAGAATTACAGTTGTTAAATAGGAGAGTGAATGTCTGCGCTTTGCCTCTTTAGTTGTATTTGTTGTAGTAACAGCTACAAGACGTATGCCCCCTGAAGCAGCTGTAGCTCTTACAAGTTGATCACTCATGTTGTTTCTCTTTCAGTTGACTCTTTTGTTATTCTTTGGATTTTTCCATTAATTAATTTATAGCAGAGTGATCTTATGTTTCTGAACAATTCGGGTTCATGAGTGACAATTATAAGGATTTGTTCTTTTGAAATGCTAGTTAATAAGTCAATTACCTCTTCTCTGACCGACCAATCTAATCCTGCAGTTGGTTCATCTAGTAGAAGAACTCTTGGCTTACGTAATAGTTGAACAGCTAGTGCTAATCTTCTTTGCTGACCACCACTTAAACGTTCGGGTGACTTTGAAAGATCTAAATCGCTTAGACCAACTTTATTTAATGCAATACTTTGCCTTTCAGTAGTTAGCCGACGTTGTCCCAATCGTAATTCCTGTGCAACAGTAAGCCCAAGGAAGTATCTTTCTGGAAACTGGAAAACGACGCCAGAAAGCCATCTTCTTTGTCTTTGATTAATTGCTTCACCGTTCCAACATATCTCACCTTTAGATTGTCCAGAAAGTCCACTAATTACTTCAACAAGACTAGTTTTTCCACTACCACTTGATCCAGAGATTACGATAGGAGTTCCTAGTGAAGCACTAAGATATAGTCCATTGAGGATGTCCCGCCTAGAGGTAGCAGGCTTGTAATATATGTCTTTTAACTCAAGCATAGGGTCTTCTACTATTGTAAGGCAATTGTGCTGTTCTATCCAGATTCTAAGAACTGGCAGAATTTCGGCACACTTCTCTAATTATGAGTATTGTTTGGTGGACTTAGTTTTTTTATGAAAGTACATTTTCGTGAAGTTGATCCGTTTAATTGTTGGTTATGGTTCCGTTTTCCAGATATCCCAAGTGAAGGAGAGCGTAATTATCTAGATGGAGTTTTGGATAGTTGGTATGTTATTGGACGAATGGGTGGGTTTAATTCAGCTAATTTACAGGTCAATGAAGCTAATTCTGACCTAAATCAATTTAATTATGATAATGATCATTCAGAATCTGTTATACCTGCATTAATGCATAATATCGGTCATTTAGAATACGATGGCAAATGGGCAAGATGTTGGATCGACTTTGGAACAAGTGATAGCATCGCCATTGATATTCTTATTAACACATTACTACAACTCGATAGTGACATAGTTCAGTTAGAGGAAATGTATGTTGGTGGAGTCAATGATGATTGGGCAGTTGAAACTCATCCCGATTCAATTTTCTAGTTTGGAGTTTTATTTTGGCTGAGTTAAGAAGGCTACATGTAAGTTTTAATCGTTTAGATTCACTAAATCTATATCCTCAGCATCTACCTCTATTGTCAGATGAAATACACTACGTTAAAAGAGTATTACGCCTTAAGGTTGGAGATAAAATAGTTGTAGTTGACGGTGTTGGTCATCTTTGGGAGACTATTCTTCAAAATGATAACTCTCTACTTTTAACTTCAGATGTCAAGAAACCTTTGATTACAAAACCAATTACTAAACCACTTTTGGGGATAGCTGTTGTTGTTCCCAGGAGGGGCTTTAAGGAAGTAATTAGGATGTCATGTGAGCTAGGCATAGATCTTATTCAGCCGCTTAAATCTTCTCGTAGCAATCCTGCTGTTGAAATTAAACCAGATAGATGGCATGTAATCATGAATGAGGCTGTAGAACAATCGGAAAGACTTTGGTCGCCAAAATTATCATCGATAATATCTGCTTCAGATTGGTTTAATTCTACTTTCAATGATTCAATCTATTGTATTGCTCAAACACGAGATGAATCTTTAGTTGAACTAGTGGATTGGCTAGAGACAAAAATGAAACCTAATGTTAGTCAGGCTTGGGTAACAATTGGACCAGAAGGTGGTTGGACTAATGAAGAAATGACTCTTGCTATTAAAAGAGGCTTCACTACTGTAAAACTAGGAGAAACGATTTTAACAACTTCCACAGCAGCAATCGCTTCAGCCCATACAGTTGTTTCCTACAGAAGTAGTTTAAAGAGTATTAATCAGCAACTAAACTGCTGATTAATTATCTTTTTCTTTAAGTATCATGACTTTAACTCTTACAGATAGCCTTCAATGGTTATTAGGTTTCGTATTAAATACTTTATTAATTCTCATTTTACGTAGACTTCCTATTCTTACTACTTCTGGATGGATACATTCAGGAATCTTAGGCACTGTTCTTTGGGGATGTCTCGGTTGGAAGGGTTGGATCTCGGTTGTTGTTTACTTAATCCTTGGTTCGTTAGTTACAAAATTAGGATTTTCCTATAAGCAAAAAGAGGGTATTGAGGAATCACGAGGAGGAAGGAGAGGACCTGAAAATGTATGGGGCTCTGCTTTTACTGGAACTGCTTTAGCAATATTAATTCAATTTGACATAGTATCCAAACAGCTTTTACTAGTTGGCTTTGCTGCAAGCTTTGCTGCTAAGCTTGCAGATACGTTTGGAAGTGAAATAGGAAAGAGATATGGACGGAAAGCTTTTTTAATCACTACTCTTAAATCAGTCCCACCAGGATCCGATGGTGCTATTAGCCTTCAGGGAACTCTTGCAAGCCTTCTCGGCAGTTTTCTAATGACTACATTTATGTATTCATTAGATTTTGTTGAGAATAAAATATCATTTATAATTGTATTTACTTCAGGTATTATAGCTACTTTAATTGAGAGCTATATTGGAGCAATTGCTCAATTTAGATATACTTGGATGACTAATGAGATTGTCAATGCTCTTCAAACAACTTTATCCGCATTGATTGCTATCTCAATGTATCTATATTTTATTTAGATTTTATTCTTCAGCCCACGATACTAAACTTTTCCATTTCCCTAATTTCTTAAAGATCCATTCATGTCCATCTGAATTTAGATGGATTCCATCAGGTTCTATCCAGTCTTTCCAATTATCATTAGACATTAGTGACTGATGGATTGGAAGAAAAGGTACATCTTTTTCAAGACAAGCGGCTTCAATTTGAGTCTCATATGCTTCAGCCGCTTCATTGGTATACCAAAGGCATCCTGCAAATGGCATGACATCTTCGTTTACTGGGCTAACTCCTATTACGAATACATCAGTATTGTTCCTTATCTCCTTTAACAATTGCTTAAAACCAAATCTATATGCCTCTATGGAAAGTTGAGGCCTCCCGTCCGCCCTTCCTATTCGAGCACTGTCATTTAGCCCAACAGCTAGAAGGACACCATCTGGTTGTTGCCTTCGCATTTCTCCACGTAATTCCCATTCTCTTCTCCATCTTGAGGCCACTCTTTCAATTCCATCACCTCTAACACCTAATGGATAAATTACCGGGCCGTTAGTTTTCCTCATCCACGACCTTCTTAATCTTTCACACCATCCTCCTCCTATTGGATCTCCCCAACCAAGAACGCCACTGTCTCCTATTGCAACTAGTTTTTTTTGAATTTTCATTTTAAATTCGTAAATTAGCTTTGTAGTGCAATAGTTGAGTAGCTGTTATTCCTCTTATTATGCATCCAATAGTCCCTTATTTTATCACTCAGTATTTCTCCAGACAATGTCAATATCGAATATGTGAGAATTAATATAGTTAATTCACCCCAATCAAATGAACTTAACGACTCGATTAGTTGTCTACCTAGCCCTGTGCCCCCTATGAGCCCTACCACAGCTGTTTCCCTTAGTATTACATCTGTTCGATATGCTGAATATGCAAGATAACTCCTTGCTTGTGTTGTTAGTGATCCGTATAACATTTGCGAGCTCATGGAAGCACCAGCTGTTGCAAATGATTGACGCATATTTGGCCCATTTGATTCAACAGCTTCGTGTAGTAATCTTCCCATTACCCCCATATGATGTGCTCCTAATGCCATAGCACCAACAGCTAAATCTGGGTAAGTTACTAATTGTAGAAGCAAGGCAATAAGAGGGGTGGGAATTAGTCTTAAAATTAACCATGTAAGACGTTGTAGCTTAATTCCAGTTTTGGAAGTTAAAACTAACATTGTTAATGGTGGGGTCCCAATTGCGATACCAGCTGATAGTAATGTAAGAATGATTGTGCTAGAAATTAAGTTAATTAGTGGCAATCTTCCCATTGCTAAGGCTAGTGATTCATTTGTAGGAAATGGTATGGGTTCCCATGTAATTGCTTGACCTAAAGTGCTATCAGAAAGAAATTGATAAAAAGCATATACAATTATAGGTATACCAATTACTAGGTATCTAAGCAATGCTCTAGGTAGATAGTCTGAGCTAAGAGAAACTTTATTCCTTATTGTTGAAGTTATCCTCTCGAAAATAAATATAGTGATACCTAGAATCCAGAGAGATGTCCACATCTCTCTAAATTCTAATGACCTTAATGTTAGTTCAAGTTCTGTACCAATTCCTCCTAATCCAAATATACCTAGAATCGTAGAACCCCTTATTGAACACTCTAATCTGTACCCAGAATAACTGATTATAGCTGGTAACATTTTGGGTATCAGACCAGTCGCTAAAGCTGATATAGGGTTAGAACCTGAATTAACTAATGCTTGCACTGATTTAAAATCTAGTGTATCTATTTGGTCACTTAAAACTCTTGAGTATATTGTCGAATAAGGAATAACCAAAGCTATAATTGCTGTCCATTTGCTTAGTCCAATTATTTGTATTAAGACTAATGCCCATATCACTTCGTGTATAGACCTAGGTATGCTAAGTATTCTTTTGACTATTAACATGCATACGTCAGATCCAAACAGGATATTTGATATTTTCTGTGATGTTAATAAAGCGATTATGGTTCCTATAGTACAACTAACAAGCCAAGCTATTCCAGCAATTGCTAACGTATCTATTAATCCATTCCAAGCACTATGTATTACTACAACATCAAGACTTGGAGTTATAGAGGACTTTAAGAACCTCTCTATGAGAGATATACCTCCTCCATGAATACTTGAAAGTAGAGTTATGGATACAGGGATTATTGCTAATATTGGAATTAAAGTAATTATTACAGGACTGATTGTTAATCTCTTCATCAGCTATTGTAAATAGAGTCGATTTTCGATTTCTTTACAATATTAGTTTGACAGTCTAGGGCTATTTCACCAGCACAAAGGCCAATTACTCTATCAAAATATTTGATCAAATCAGGTCTATGTAGACTTACAATAGTAGCGAAATGTTTATATTGACTATTGTTACCATCTAAGTTAGTAAGTAAGCTTAGTGTTCTTTTTGTTAAGTTGGGATCTAGAGATGAAAAGGGCTCGTCAGCTAATATTAAAGAAGGTTTTTGCCTGATTAACCTTGCTAGGGCAACTCTTTGTTTTTGACCTCCTGATAGGTTATTTATATGCTCATTAATTAACTCTTCTTCGAGCCCAGCAAGCTTTAAACATTGTATACATTCCTTCTTTTCAACTGATTTAACTAGATTACTTATTGCCCATATTATGTTACGTGAGCCAAGTATACCAGAATTTATATTTTGACCGACCGTTAGTTCCTCTATTAATCTTAAGTCTTGCCATAAAGTACCAATGGTTGCCTTTTGACTTCTATTTAATTTTTTCATATCAATTCCCATGTACTCTACTTTTCCTACATTTGGTGCTAACAGTCCATTGGCTACAGAAATTAATGATG
>QCFS01000002.1 GCA_003278365.1 Prochlorococcus sp. AG-363-M17
ATGCATTGGGATGATTTATGCTCTATTGCCGTACTCGACATGACTCTAAGGTATAAAGCTTTGGTAAATAGAAATACCTCCGCTCCACTGCTCAGAAACCTGGAACTTAGATTTTGTCAACATTTGACTAAAACACCAGAATTCAAGATGAGGGCCATAAGACTTATAACAACAAATGAGTCTGGGGTCGACATGAGAAACACCAGAAAGGCATAACAAAGGCGAATAATTTTTCTTATTAATAAGTAGATTTGGGCATCCTATTAATGCACTGCTGACTTCTAGTGGACCAGAGATACAAATGCCATCATGGTGTGGGAGGGTAAGGAGTTTTTGTTGTTGAGAGTGCACCGAATACTCCTGAAGCGCCATTGGAAAGTAAAGGCCACAAACCCAATGTTCAGAAAGCATGTCAAGAAGCTTGCCGTAACCTGTTTTTTCAGAGGGTGCTAGCTTGCCACTAAGAGAGGTTTTGTCTTGAATTACTGCCTTGAAATTAGAAGAGGGGTAAAAATCCTTAAATGAACTAGAGACTGTATTGAGAAGAGAGCTTTCTAATTCATCTCCTATATCCTTAATTGTTTTCTTCTCCAAAACAAAAGGGATACAAGGACCATAAAGAAGATTAGAGTAGTTGTTGTTAGTCTTGAAAGTATTAATCAAGTCATTAATAGAATTTAGTGGTTTGGATATCTTGTATTTCGATGTAAACTCTGAGTGCCTACTAATACAATCATTAAATTTGATTGTTTCTTGATTAGTTTTATAATAATTTCTGTGATTGGATCCAAATATAATGTCAGAACCTGTCGGGATGCACCACCCTTTGTCATTAAAGAAGGGATTATTAGATGTTTGCCTTATTTGACTCATGTAAAAAATCAGTAAACCCTATACAGAGCCATTTTTACTAAAGCCTTCCTCATACGGCACTGGAAGATAAGGCGATGACTTCAGAAAGTCCTTAACAGCATTATTATGAAAGTGAATAAATTCTTGATTCTCGCCAATAATACACTCATCTCTATATGGACCTAGCCATTTATTCAACATTCCTCGATTTAAAATATCGGACAATGGCTCCTTTGTTACATTACCAATTGATAGGTCCATATATGGACAAGGTATTATTTCTCCATCGTGATTGACCGTATTTATTCCTTTGACAGTAATACATTTACCGGGTTGTCCATAATTAGGTGTCATATGAGTAAATATATTATAAGTCTGCTCAAGTATTTTTAATTGATCTACATCTTCTTTTGTACAAACCCATTCATCATGCTCTCTTGCACTCCCTACTGGCTTTGCAAGAGTAACGTAAAGAGGGATTGACTCTGAAGTACAGAATTGGACAAGATCATTAAACTCATCACTAAAGACTCTGTCTTTTACTAAACATGTGGATAGTAGAATTTCCAATCCAGCTGCTTTAGCTGCTTTAAATGCATTTAGCGAGCGGTCATATGCCCCTTTTTTGTTCCGAAAACTATCATGCTCTTCCTTGATAAAGCTATCTAGTGAAATTTGAACTTTATACCCACCAATACCTGCAAACCATTTGGCTTTTTCTTCAGTAAAGAACCATCCATTAGTATCTAAAATAATTAAGTGTTTAAATGGATCTAGCGCTTCAATAAGTGATCCCAAGTTACTGTCCAGTAAAGCCTCGCCTCCAGTAATAACAAACCTAAAAATTCCAATCTTGTCGGCTTCATCGGATAATTTTCTGTAATCATCCAAGGTCATTTGCTTTCGTGGATCTATAGCTCCAGTTCGCTTAATCAGATCGCGGCTCATATAAGGTTCTTCGCAACAATGCTCACATTGCATATTACAAGCTGAGCGATTGATTTTCAGCCTGAGGATAGGGGATATTGTTCCATCAATCATGTTATCAAAGTATTGTTGTATCTTCTTATGTACTCTTGGTCTTTTCTTACTTTGATCAGTCCTCTTCCTACCTTCAGCCTGGGTCAGCGACTCATCTTTATGAAGGACCTGAAGCGAATCCACCTGAAATTGTCATATTATTTTTAAAGTATAGCATTCCATGGAAAAATTAAATAGATAGGATTCAATCTTCAAAAGAAAAAGGCTATAAGTAATCGGTCTAAGCAAAAGTATGTGTATTGAACCAAGAACAGTAATTAAGCTAATAGAAGAAAATATAATATATTAATTTAAATCATTTCTTGCTTGTTTTGACTCTGGTTTAATGGGGACATCTGGACCAAGAGCTTCTTGTAAATCCGATAAAGAAAGTAAAGGGCTCATATCTTCTAGAGGCATAGATATCATAGAGCCATCAGGCTGCTGAACAGCAGAAACTTTTGGCCAAAGAGATTCTTGCTCAACAAGAAGTATTTCAATTATTGATGCTCCTTTTTTTTGAAGCACCTTCGGAAGACTAAGTTTGTTAGCAGCTGTAATTTGGTGGTAGTGGATATTAAATGTATTCGCAAGCTTTTCTATTGAAGGAATCTCAAGCCCTGAAGATGGCCCAGAAGCAACAAAATTTCCGCCAAAATACGTTTTTTGTGTGCTTCTTATAGAGCAATAACCATTATTATTAAGTATAATAATCTTTGAGTTATAATCTCTAGTAGCAAATGTCTGTAATTCTTGTAGGTTAAGCATTAGGCTACCGTCACTTTCTATTAGAAATGATTTACTAGTATCATCTATAGCCTCATTAACACCTATTAATGCAGGCAAACCATAACCCATAGCTCCTAAGCCAGAAGTAAGCAAGATTCTTTGAGAATCTTTAGGCCGATATGCAACATAAAACGATTCTATTGCTAGTCCTGAACTCCCTGTAACAATAGTGCTCCCCTCTGGCAAGAAATCAGAAATAAGTTGGCTGGCCTCAAAGTGGGTCAAAAAAGTCTTGTTGGAAGGTATGGATCCATCGCATGTTGTATATTTTTCTTTCAGCCATTTGCAGTGATCTAACCAATCTATTTTTTCTGGAAGTGATGGTTTTTTATTTATGTACTCAAAGAAATCACAGGCATCAATATTGATTTTATCTGCTTTATCAATGTTCAATTCATCTAACTGATGGTTATCTATATCGATCACACATTTATATTCTGCTGATCTAGCAAAATCAAATCTATTATATGCAGTTGTAATATTGTCAAGTCGAGCTCCTATGCACAAACAATGTGAGGCGGCCTGTATTGCTATATTTGGAGCGCGTGTGGCTACATTACCTAATTTGCCAAGATAAAGTCTATTATCTGAACTCAATAGATCACAACTATTCCATGTAAATACTGCAGGTATATTCATCCTTGAAAGGAAATCAAGAAAAAGATCTCTTGCTCCAGAAAGTCGAACTCCATGTCCTATAACAACAATAGGTTTAGGAGCTATGAGAAGTTGTTGATACAACTTGTCTATTTGTAAGGAAGTTGAATTAGATATAGTTATTGGGGAAGGATTAAAACTTTTAAGTTGATCCCAGTCAGGAACTTCTTGCGCTTGAATATCAAGAGGTATATCTATCCATGCTGGGCCTTTTCTTCCGGTAGAAATGCAATGATATGCCTTTTCTAATTCATACCTAATACTCAAAGGGTTTTTTAAAGTTTTAGCATATTTTGCTTGAGAAGAAATCAAGTCGATAATGGCAACTTCTTGGACACCTGATTGTCTAATATTCGAGTTGTTCTGCATTAAATCGGAACTTTTGACTTGGCCAGAAATTACTAGTAAGGGTACAGATTCAATCCAAGCACCTACAAATGGCGTAATAATATTCGTGGCTCCAGGGCCTGTGGTAACGAGGGCGACTCCCGGTGTGTTTTTTATTCGTCCATAATATTCTGCAGCTATACCAGCTGCTTGTTCATGGTGTACAGGAATATATTTAATATGTTTTACCCTAGACAAAGCATCAACGAGGTGCATTGCTCCACCTCCGGGTATAAGAAAAACTCTATCAATTCCCTTAGAATGAATAAATGAAAATACGTGATCAGAAACTCGTTTCATAGGAAAGGAAGAGTAGAGCTTTTTAAGAGAATCAAGTGCAAGTCAACTAATTATTCGTTAGCAATCCTCCAGTGAGTCAAGATAGTCTTTCTGTTGTTATTTAAAGTAATTGAAGAGTCAGTATAAAAAGAATCATCAAGATAATGAGTGCTAGAGATTTCTTCTATAATGAGACCATTAATACTGCTAAAGAAGTGCTTTTGACCTGGCAAGATTGTGAGCACTGATCCTGGTATAAGCTTTGTTTCTTCTGAATCAACTGTAAGGAAGCCACTTCCCCATAAAACATGAAAGGTTTCTTCCTTTTTTTTATGGTATTGCTCAGGATGAGATTGACCTTCTAAAAGTATCAATATTTTCTTACAATATTCGCGATTAACTACTGTAATCATACTTAATCCATAAGTACTAAACTGATCAAGGCCATAGTGATGCGAGATTTCTAGATTTGCAAATGTAGGTACCGTTATTTTGGATTCATCAATTAGCTTTGCGATGCGTTTCGCTATTTGAAAAATATCATTCCGAATATTTTTAATACTAACTTCATCTCTAAGAATAGGTTGATCATGACTTAAAGCTTTTTCTAATGTAATTACAGAATATTTTGATAGATCGTTTGCAGTGAGCTGATTTTCTGATGGTGGAAATGCAATGGAAATATCAGCACTTGTAAGAACATGTCCTGACTTTAACTCTTTATTAGCAAACAATCCTCTCTGTAATTGTCGTAAAGAGAGTGCTTCCTTTTCTGAGGATTGATATCTAGTTTTCGATTGACCTAAAATAGCTCTTGCCTCTAGCAAAGAAGCAATCCACTCTCGGAATTGATCTGGAGAAGTAGAATAATTATTCTTTGATATTGAGTCAGTTTCGAGGGCAACATGCTTCTCAAATGAAGTAGCACCTGATGCCAATGCTAATGGGGCAAGATTAGTGGTTGATGGTTCTTCATGTGAAGAGAATCCAATTTGTAAGTTGGGAAATAATGATTGAAGGTAATTTATTTGTGCAATATTCATATCACTAGGTTTAGTTGGGTATTCACCTACACAATGCTGGAGCCTGAAAGATATATCTCTGTTATTAAAAAAGGAAACTACATTTTCAATTATAGTTATTGAGGCGCCAGCACATGAAGCGATAACATGCTTATTCGTAGATGCTATTTTTTCTAGCAAAGGCCAGTCTCCAAAGGAACAGCTTGCTATTTTCATATAGTCCACTTCATGACTTACTGCTAAATCAACAGATTCCTCATCAAAAGGAGTAACCATAGTTTTGAAACCAAAGTCCTTTGCAGTCTGGGACAGTATCAATAATTCATTATCATTTAACTTGGTTTCCGTAAATCGTTTAACCAAGGGAATATCTATCCTTCCTTGCATATCTTTCCTGATAAATGTATCCAAGTTACGATACTGGAACTTAAAAATAAATTCGAAGCAATCTATCTCTTTACATATATTTGAATAGGCTGAGATAATATTTTTACCATGCTGCAAATTACCTGAATGATTATTAGCCATTTCAAGTATAATAAGGGTATTCATTTCACTGGTGGATCTGAAGTGTGACAAGCATAGCAGTATTTGAAGACAGGGCCAAATAAGAGCAGATTATTTATACACTAAATAAGTATTCAATTATTAGTATATTTTGTAGTACATGAAAGTCTAATTATGTAACTTAATAAAGTCATCAATTGTTGAATGCAGCCTATTAAACATGGAATCTGTCATGCCATGATGGACAGGTAGCAATATGCCGCTTGTCATTACCCTGTCGGAGTTTGGATAACCTTGTTTTAGCTCTACGCGTTTAATATGCTTTGCCATCGGCTGCCTAAGGACGTTACCAGTAAAGACTACTCGTGTCTGAATATTTCGCTCTTCTAAATAAATCTGGAGTTGCCTTCTAGTGAAAGGTGCTTTGGAGTTCAGAACTATTGGGTATGCTAACCATCCTGTATTTGCCCATTCAGGCTGAATAGGGTTAACAAAAAAATCTGGATAGTTGGCAAAATAGTTAAACTGTCGACTAAAATTTTCTTGACGTTTGATTATATTTGAGTTCAATTGTTTAAGCTGAACAAGTCCAAATGAAGCGCCTATTTCACTACCTTCAAGGTTATAGCCAATCCGTTCAAAAACAAACTTGGAATCATATTCAATCCCATCTAAGGTGATATTGAGCCTGTTTTCAATATCCTCACTCTCTCCATCAAATAAAGAGGATCTTCGCCCCCAGGATCTCAGAAGTTTTGACTGCTCCAACACAGAGCTATCATTAAAAGCTAATGCACCACCATTTCCAGCACAATTAATAATGTGAGAACCATAAAAACTAGTAATTGATAAATCAGTATACGATCCAGTAGATAGCCCATTAATTGTTGCTCCTAATGTATCAGCGGAGTCTTCAATTACAAAGAGATTATGCCTGTCAGCAAGTTCTCTAATCCTCTTCCAGTTACATAAGTTTCCCAGAAGGTTAGGCGCTAAGATTGCAACTGTTTTGTCATTTATCTGTTCCTCTATTTGTTTATAGTCGATACAGTATGTATAGGGTTCAACATCAACAAAAGAAGGAATAAGATTGTTTTTTACAATACATCCTACTGTTGAAGAGAAAGTTAGGGCAGGTGTTATAACTTGAGAATCAGCTGGAAAGCCTAGAGCCTCTAATGCTATATATAAAGCTGAAGAGCCAGAATTGACATATAGAGAATATTTTTTATCAAACAACTTAGCTATTGAAGCTTCAAAAGCTCGAGTGTATTTACCCATTTGCGTAGACTCCCCCAAACACTTGACTACAGCATCTATTTCTTCCTGACCATATACGGTATTAGCATATGAGATTTTCTCAGGTTCCATCGATTTGAATGAGATTAATAAAATAATATATTAGCACAGAACTTTTTCTTATATTTGAGATTTATATAGGCTTTATTTTACTCATCATGGTTGGTCTTACGAACTTTAAATATACTTGCACTAAAGACAAACCCCAAGGTGATAGAGATTACTGCCATCAATATGGTAAGGGAGTTCCTATCGTAACTATAATAAAGAGAATGGATAATCAACAATCTAATTGCTAACAATGGTAAAAGCGATAACAAGTACCCCAGTGGGGTGACGCTAAAGCCAGCTTTTCGTCGAAATACAAAAGCTTTAAAGCTATAGAATCTAAGCAGATGAACAACTGAGTCACTAACGATAATAGACATGATTGGTCCTAGTGGATATGCAAGCCAAAAGACTGAAGGACCAAAGAATGTAAAGAAGATGCCATTAGCTAAATATTTAACCAAACTCCTTTTTATTTGCAGATCGATCATAGCAAGAGTCTTAATTATTAAAAGCTTAGAGTTAGTTTACGCAGCAGACACGATCATTTCAAATGTCAATAAATAATTGAACTTGTTAGCATGGCAATATCAACAATTTGTTGATTCACTCCCTTTCATTTTCTCCAAAATCAAAGTTAAGCCATAAACTTACCAAGTCAGTTGAATATAACAAACTTGCTCTAAAAAGTTAGCAAGCCTGGTTAGACTTAGGTTAATTTCTTAATAATTACCTTCTAAAATGATAATTTTAAGTTCAGTCAGAAGTCTTATGCTTCTTAAAAATCAAGAATGAACCCAATCTACACGAATCATCTTTCTACTGTTCAAATATCTATCTATAGCCATAGCAGCAATACATCCATCTGAAGCAGCAACAACAGCCTGCTTGAATGGGGTGTTCCTGATATCGCCAATGGCCCAAACACCTTCTACATTTGTAGCCATAAAGTCATCAACTACTACACCACCATCTTCTTTGAAAGCAACCTGATCCCCCAAGAAATCAGTAATTGGTTTTGAGCCAGTCATATAAACAAAGACCCCTTCTAAGTCCAAAGAAGTTTGAGATTCTTCTGATCTTGTTTTCACGTCAATTCCTGTGACACCTCCTTCATTTCCTTTGATTTCCATTAATCGTGTTTTACTCCAGTGACGGACATTGGGTTCTTTAAGTAATGACTGAGCGTGTAAGTCATCTTCCTTAGGGTCATTAGAGGTTATCCAATGAACGGTAGAAGCAAACTTTGTTAGCACTTGAGCTTCTTCCACTGCCTCCTTATTGACTCCAACAACAGCTACCTCACGATCTTTATAAAAAGCAGCATCGCAAGTTGCGCAATAACTCACTCCCCTCCCTAGGAAGTTAGCCTCACCCTTAAAGGAAGCTGGACGCCCCATCGCACCAGATGCCAAAACAATCGCTTTGGCTTTAAAAGTCCCTTCAGGGGTATAAACGATTTTCGATTCCCCACTTATGTCCACTCCAAAAACCTGTGCTCTTCGATAATCAGTTCCATACTGAACAGCCTGATCCCTCATCAACTTAAGGAGCTGCTCTCCACTCATCTCAGTTGAGACTCCAGGGTAATTAGCTATTTGATGAGTAATAGCCAAGGCTCCTACATCAGGATTCTTATCCAGAATTACAGTCTTCAGCTCTGCTCTAGAGGCATAGAGAGCGCAGGTGCAGCCAGCAGGGCCACCACCGACTATTACGACATCAGCTTCGATTGTGTCCAAGTGAGAATTTACTCCTTCTTGCAAGGGGTTTGGGCTATTGGAAAAGACTTTTCTGCATTGGCTATAGGCATAGCCTGCAGCTAAGAACTCTCATCTCCACAATCACCCTACTGAATCTAAAGACGAAATGAATGGGACATGCAATGATCTGAAAGTGAAATCCATACATAACGCGTTTGTATAAGGGTAAGCACCAATTAAAGATTTTGAAAATCCAGACAAGTGAAAACAATTCAAAAGTTGTGAAACAGACGTCGATATAGCGAATACAAATAACAGGGGCCCTAGGCGCTAATTGCTTGCAATTAAAGGGGACCAACAATTTCAATGCTGCTTGGATTGCTGAGTAGCTAAACGCAGGCTATTGAAAAGGGTTTATTTAGTGAGATGGCATAGGGAATCCTTTTTTGTCCGTTGAGGACGGGTTTTTCTGAACACTCAAAAAAGCCACAAGAGCAAATAAGCCAACGAACCCCACTTGAACTAGTGATAGGTAAACCAGTAACGAAACTAATGGGGGCATTACTCACCTCGAAACTTAAACCTCTATTAATACCCTTAGCCAGAAGTCATCAAAAAATACAACCTTGGAGAATTATCGAGTAGAAGAGACACTTCAAATGCATTGACAAGAAAGAGCTCTCGTTGTGTTAAGAGTTTTTTATATTAGTTTTTACAAAGGAAAGAAAGGGCAATAGCAATTATTGATGGAAAAGTGAATTAAAAATAAAATATTAGTATTCATCAATTTAAAAAAACCATAGAAGTAGGTAAAAAAACCTAGGAAAAGCCGTGAGGGAAAGGGAAGTGGCCTAATTGAATAAGTCAGTATTAAAGAGATTCAATTATCTGTGTATAGATCACATGAAAATTCAAAATTTAACTTGGTGGATAATGCTACGTAATTGAGGGTTTTGACACTGGTTTCAACATAAGACTTGACATCAAAGTAGCTTATTGTTTATTGAATGGGTGATTTAGTAAAACCTAAATATTTTTCAGTGGGCCTTTCATCGAGCCTATTTCAAACAAGCCTCATCAGGAAGCCTGATGGGAGCTTTTACTACTTGCCAGATCAGGAAGATCTGCCTAAATCTATAAAGATAGAAGAGTCAACTAATTCATTTTTTACAAATATAACAAATATATATGAGAAAATATCCACTAATTATAGTGATTTCATTAACAAATTTGACGTATCATCAGAAGAAACATTTTGGATTGGGATTTCAATAATTATATTATTCTTCTGCATTCTCTTCTTAAGAAGATACTCTAATAAAGCTAATAGACAAAAAGGGTCAAGTAAAAATGATAATTTAGAAATCAAGAAGCCTACAGCCAGAAAAGCTCTTGAAAAAGAGGACTTACCAGTAAGTTTAGACAAGGTGGAAGCTGATATCAAACAAAGCCGAATACAGAAATTATCAACTAAAAAAATCATCAAAAAGGATAGTATCATCAAAGCAATTAAGCCTAGTCAAGCAAAAAGAGGTTTCATGGAAGCCTTTTATTATGAATTCAAAGAGACATTGATAGATCAGGATAAAATAATGACTCATATTATATTGTCCATTATTATCGTTTACGAAGGACTGAAAATATTTATAGCTTCATTAATTCAGGAAAATTCAAAAAAAGCCATTCAGGCAAATGGTTTTATAGAGGTGGAACTTAATGTTCAGGCTAAGCCTGATATAAGCAATGGTTTTTCAGAGATTTATCTAAATAACACCTCAAAATCAACCAAATATGAAGTCAACGGTATATCAGATAGAAGTAAATATGATAAGGAAAGAGGAAGGCTTTTAAAGTTAACTAATGACGAATTAAGATTTCAATTAAAAGGAGTGAAGAAAATTTCAAGGCTCAAAAAAGCTGAATTAATTGAGCTGATAATCTCGAAATCTGAGAAAGTCAAGCAAGGGAATATAACTTAAGGCAAAAGATAGATTTCAAAAGATAGATCGAAAGTGCAGGAAGCTTGTAAAAAATTGAGAGCGTGGAACTAATATATATTCAACTGAAATATATATTACAATGGTGTAGAAGCTTGGGTAAGTATTCCACTAACTGGCGTTTTGACTTTTGGAGTTTCTGAAGTAGGGATATGGTTAGGAGAAGTTTTGGGTATAATTTCCAACCTATTGTTCAAACCATATTTATGAATAAAAGCTTGCCAATATTGTGAATCTGAAGCTATGCGATTATAGATAGTTGCGTATTCATTATATAAGGCAATGTTTTCTAAGGCTAGTAATGATTTTGCCGCAAAGTAGTAAGCAAAAGCATGATCGGTTGTAATATTGATGACGTTTTGAAAAGCAGAGAAAGATTTTTCGTATAAGCCTAAGCGAAAATCTGAATTGAAAATAAAATTCAGTTCTAGGTTCATTTCGTATGCTCTTTTTTCAATATAGTCAGGACTAAAGTCAGGTGTAGTAATTTTTGCTCTCTTGTAATCTCCACCAATATGTCCATCCTCGTCAATGTAACCTTTTTCTACGCAATCATCAAATAACTCACTGCCAGGCAATGGTGTTGCTACATGTATGCGATACCAGTTAACGTCCAGAGACTTCAAGAAATCTAATCCTTCCTGAATATCCTGTTCTGTTTCCCCTGGCATTCCACAAAGAATATTTCCATCCATTTGTATACCAAGTTCTCGACAGTCTTTAACAACTCTATGAATTATTTTCCTACTGACATGGCCTTTTTTCATTACTTCCTTCGCAATTCGCTCACTACCACTTTCAATAGGGAGAACTATTTCATTAATACCGCTCTCAACCATTAATTCGAGCATGTCTCTTGTGAGTGAAAACATTGTTACACCGCTTTGAAAAAAAACTTGAATGTCCATATCTTTAATAAACCTAATTATATCTTTAGCTCTTCTATGATCTCCCATGAAGTGGTCATCTTGTATAGCTATTCTTTGACAACCATATTTCTGCTTTAACAGCCTTATATCTTCGTAGATTCTTTCTCTAGAGTGATATCTCATTGTATAACCATGAACATCATGTGAAGCACAAAAAGTACATTTATAAGGACAGCCTCTACTGGTAGCCATATTAAATATGATTTTTGATTCATTATGTGAACTAAAACCAGAGCATACAGGGGCTATTGCATAATTATCTATTTCTAGCTCTTCATAGTCATAGATAGGGATTTCGTCTAAATCACTAATCCAGTCATGCTTTGGTTCAAAGGTTTGGTCCAAAGCCTTTTTAGGCGTAATCCATGAAGAATGAGATGCTATGAGTTGATAAAAGTTGTCAGAATTCAGGAGATCATTAATTGGTCGTTCACCTTCTCCATAGGACAACGCATCAAAAGGTGATTCAGACTTAAACATATATTTCCACATTGAGGTAGGAACACCACCTCCAGCAAAAACAAAGCTGTTAGGATTAATCTCCTTGACAATAGAGGCTAATTCCAACGAACAAGAGTAGGAGGCTGTGAAAAGGATCGAAATACCAATGGCATCAGGGTTATAATCTTTTATTACTGGGCCAAGATGATGTTTAAAGAATGAACCAAATGAATCCAACTCTGAAGAATCATATGAATAAAGCAATGGATTAAAGTCAAGTATTTTTACCTCGGAGTTAGCGTATTTTTTTACATAAGAACTTATTGATATGGCACCTAATGGCATATCAGTATTGATAGTATTGTTCCTTTCTGTGAAAAGCGGAGATTTAAAGCTTTCAAAAGAAATATAAGGTGGAATTAATAATAGTAATCTCTTCACATGTTTAATTTGATCTTTGGTATACCCATTATAACATATATTACGGAAGGATTCACATCTATTGATAGCGCGAACTTGCGAACCTCTCGTTAACGTTCTGATTAGGATAGCCATAAATTGAAAGCTTATTCCTCTATTAATATAAATTGTATTGAACGTAATTTACTAATTGGAAATTGGTAAAGCATGGCAACTGGATTTAACTAAATGAACTGATATTGATTAACTTAGAATGTCTTTGTATTAGTTTTAAAAAATGTAGAGACTTAAGGTAAATAAGATATTATCGGTTAATTCTGAATAAAGCATCTATTAGGTAGATCTATGGTTCACTTAATTTCGAGAAGAACCTTACATAGTGATCCGAGGGGTGCGAATAATGTTATATGGAGAAGAATAATTATTTAAATTTTTTGAAATAACCTCAATCACTTCGTCAACTGAGGATATTCGACTCCCAAAAAGAGAGTCATACTGATTCTTGACACTATGCAGGGAATCAGTTGGTGTTTGGTTGATTACGTCTCTTAGAATAGAGTTGTAACAAGATTGTGCATCTCGTACATAAAATCCATATTTGGCAAGGATGGAAATGCTTTTTTGAGAATGATAATTTAGATGTTCTTCCTCTCCAAAAAATAGTATAGGTAATTTACCCTGAATCAAGCATTCTGTTGGGGCCGTAGTAGGCTTACAAATAACAATATGATGACTTGAACTTATTTGCTTTTCGATAGAGTCTGTCGAAATTCTAAATCCAAAATACTTAGAGATTTGGTCGTGCGATTTACTATATGGTCTGTAAGTTACATTAAAATTATTCGCCAGGAGTAATTTGATTAATTCTATAATTCGAGTAGCAATTAGATTATTATAAAAAGGGTGTACTCCTATATTATATCTATGAAATGGCTTAAAAAAAGGTGCTATAATGAGTACATCCTGTACGTTAGTTTTATGGTTAGATTTAACATTTGGACGAACTGCGTATCCAGTAACTAATCCTCTATAGCCCCGTAAGTTGTCATCTCGCCAAGAAACGAATAAATCAGATAATTGTTTCTCAAGGTTATGTAAAGCAGCATCATAAAGTCCATATCCTCCACCATGCTGAAAGTTAATTATTTGGGTTGAACTTTGTGACAAGGCAGCAAAGGCGTGTCTAAAAGAAGGCTCTAATGAATTGGAGCATTTAACTACAAGTTTTTGACAGGAGTAACCTTTGAAAAATTTATAATAACTTTGGAATTCCTCTAATGCAAAGGTAGGGAGATATTTTGTATAATGAGAAGAAATAAATTTAATTATCTGTGGATTATTTGACTCAAAAGAAAAATCAATATTAGTTTTTCTAACGACAGAGCAATCATGGTGTTTAACAAGGATACTGGGCAGACGATTTAAGGGTAAATAATGAATATCGAGTTGCTTTAATCTATGCTCTAATTTTTTAAATCGAGTGGCGGAAAGAACTTGTTGGATAATGAAACCATGATGAATTTTACTTGAAGATCTGGTAAGTAAATAATAAATAATCTGTCTAACCAAATAAATTCTATAGCTAATAATTTCTGGTAAAGAAGTAGAGAATACTTTAGAAATTTTTTTAATGATTGTCCTGATAACTAATTTATTTTTAAAGTTAGTCTTGGATGGTGAAGTGGATAAATAAGGGTTAGTCGGAATATTAATTTCACTAGGTGTAGGGCCTCCACTCCTAAAAATAATTATGTCTTTGATGAGGTTATAGTTCAGACTTTGATGATCTGCGCATAGAAAATCATCCTTTAGATCAATAAAAGGGAAAGCATCAGGGTCAATATTAATCTGAAATCTGTCGAAGATAGACTCAACCAATATTTGGGTGCTGGGAATAAGTAGTGCCAGCCAGTAACTGTAACTTTGGTTGATCTGGTGGTGTTTATTAAGTAGAGGATAAATATGGAGAATCAGCTTTTTAGACAACGAAAGGTCTGATACATATCTTGGTATATCTGGCAACTGAGAGTAATAACCAAAAGAACTATCAAAATTAAATTGATTTGAATTCATGAAGCCTGATTTTGAGAATAATTAGCCTGGACCTTGCGTTTCTCCGCTAAACATGGAACTGTGTTATAAGGGTTAAAACACCCAATAGAAATTATAAGGTATTATCTTATGGTGTCTAAATAATTAGAAATGAGCATGAAGTTATATGTGTTTAAATATATAAACATATCTATAATTTTAGCGACAGCATGCTAGCAAGCCTCCCTCCGTAGTCTAAGCAGTGAGGGCATTAATTTAAAAGTCAGGTCTGAGCTACAAGGTAAGTTTATTAATGCTTAATGATAAGCCTAGCCGTAAAATAGTTAAGGTATCCTGAGTGATTGCAAGTAACTGACTTGTTCTGGAAAGAAATTGCGTAAATACATTTATTAAACAATACGAATAGAATAAGTTGTTTATAAGTCCTGTTAGTTTGTTTTGTTTAAACTTTATGCTATAAAGAATTGGAAGCATCTGTTGCTCTTAATATCAGATTATGACCTTAAAGCTCCTCATTTCAGCTCCTTTCTCCTTTCTTCCTGACCTACTAAGCCTTGCTGAAGATAAATTTGAGGTTATCTATAAAGATCAAGCATCTTTGGCCGAAGTAAAGGATGCTATAGCCAATTACCAACCTGATGGATGGATTACCAACCCATGTCCAACCTATAAAATTGATAGTGAAGTATTAAACCTAGCCAATAATTTGAAAATTATTTCCACCCCATCAACAGGTACTAACCATATAGATATTAAAATTGCCGAAGAGAAAGGTATAAAAATCTTCTCATTAAGGAATTCTCCTGTGGTAGAAAAGATTACTGCATCCAGTGAATATACTTTCTCACTCATGTTAGCGACAGTGAGGTCAATACCAGAAGCTTTTTCTAAAGTAAAGTCAGGGTATTGGAGAGATATTGAGGGGTCGTTGAGAAGTAGAGAGCTGAGTTCACTCACTCTAGGTATAGTAGGGTGTGGAAGAATAGGAGGGAATTTGATTAAATATACGGCGCCACATTCAATGAAAGTCATTGTATACGACCCATACAGAGATATAGAAGAAGATAATAGGGTCAAACAATATGATAACCTGCAGAAGCTTCTGGGTGATTCAGATGTTATTTGTATCTGTGTACATCTAAATGATGAAACGAAAGGAATGATTGGCTCAAAAGAGTTTAACTCAATGAAGAGTGAATGCTATTTCATAAATACAAGCAGAGGAGAAATTATAAATGAAGATTGTCTGCTGTCAGCATTAAAGTCGGGTAAAGTGAAAGCTGCTGGCATAGATGTTTTATGTGGAGAAAACCAATTAGATAATAAAACTAATAAGTTAATTCAGTATTCTAAAAACAACTCTAATCTAATAATCACTCCTCATATTGCTGGTCTTACTATTGATTCAGAACGCAAAGCACAAGCATCTGCTTTGGATTCCTGTATTAAATACTTCAATTTAGTTTGAGGAATGACTTCTTCATCTCTAGTTACTATATATATAGTAAATCATAACTATGGCAGATATCTAGAAGAATGCATAAGCAGTGTATTTAATCAAACATATAAGTTTATTGAGATTATTCTAATCGACGATGGCTCTAGTGACGTGGAATCAAAGGTATTAATGGAGAAATATGAAAGTGATCCCAGGATTTTCACAATAAGGCAAAAGAATCTTGGATTAACAGCTTCTAATAATACAGCTATAAATAACTCTACAGGAGAATATATTATGAGGCTTGATGCAGATGATTATTTACAAAACAATTGCGTTTCGGAGCTAGTTGAAGTATTAGATAGTAACAAGGATTTGGCACTGGTATTTCCAGATTATTTTGAAATCTCTGAGAATGGAGCAATACTAAATCGAATTGAGAGACTAGACTTTGAATCAGAAGTTGATTTGTTTGACATACCGGCACATGGTGCCTGCACACTATTCAGACGCGATATACTCCTAAGTGTTGGAGGTTATGATGAAGAATATAAAATTCAAGACTGTTGGGATATCTGGCTAAAGCTAATTCCAAATTATAAGGTAACCAACATAAGAAAGCCTTTATTCTTTTATCGCCAACATTCGAAAAGTCTTACCAAAGATGAAAGCCTTAAACTGCAAACAAGAGCATCTATAATCAAGAAGCATGTTAATAGAGGTATTGATAAAAGTGGAAAAGTTATTGCCATACTTCCTGTCAGAGGCTTGGGATATGATGATATTAATTACTCTATGATGAAGTTAGCCGATAAGGAGCTAATAAGATGGACTATTGATGAAGCCCTCAACACTGATTCAATTGATGAGCTGATAATTACAACTCTGGATAATAGTCTTATTAAGTTTCTATCAGGAATTTACAGAAATGCAACTAAAGTAACATTTATACTTAGAGATCACAGAAACCCTTCAATACTCAACCAAGACATAGATGAGTTAGCTCTAGGCATAGTATCTAAGCGCCCGGACGTAGAAATAATTGTGTTACTCAACCAGGAGTCCCCATTTAGGACTGCTCTATATATTGAAAAAGCGATAAATACCTCTCTCCTTTTTAAGTTAGACACGGTTATAGCCGCAAGGCAAGATGATGATATTTTCTTTATACATGATGGGAAAAGCTTAGTAAACAGAAGACCCGATATAAAAACCAAGAAAGAGCGTGATGACCTATTTCGAAAAGTAGGTGGCTTAATGGTCATCAGATCAGACTATCTTATGTCTAACTCAAACTTATTTTCTGGGCGAGTCGGGCATGTAATACTTGATCAGAAGTCAGCATTTACAATAAGGACTAAATTTGATTGGCAAATTGCAAAGCTATTAGTCCAATAATATTTTTAGCTTGACTGAAAAAATAATCTAAAATTTACAGATTGTATTTGTTAGCAAGCAAAGTTAGATTTTGAGGTAGGAAATACTTAATCTATTAAAAGCAAGGTCCTTATGTATTTTGATCAACCCATTCAACTAATTCCATAACATTACAATTTAGCCCATACTTTTGAAAGACCTCACGTGCATTTTTCAATTGATCTGCCGTATTTATAGCAAAATTAAACATCCTTGCTTTCTCTGAGAAATTAGTTTTAGGTTCGTACAATTTGATATTACAAAATTCAGGTTTGTCATAAATATAGGAAGTTGGATGCTCCCTTTCTAAGGCTGTAGAAGCTTTTTTTTCAATATTATTTATAAACTCTCTATTAAAAATCTGTACTCTTATTCCTATTGGATAAATATATTTTTTATTGCAAAATTTATATTCACTTGTTGAGCTAGCCAGATAATTAACTCCACTGCCAAGTAATTGATATGAGCGGACACAATCTCTGATGAGATCAATCGGTACTAAAGGGTTGTCACCTAAGATTTCAATGACATTCTCACAATCGAAGTGTGTAACCGCATCATTTAGCCTACCTAATACATCATTCTCTGAACCTCTAAAAACCTTTACCCCAGATTTATCAGCCCAATTTTCTAGCTGATCATCTATGGGGGAATTAGTCGTTGCCAGGATTACATGCCTTAGGTCTATGCAAGAAGAAACCTTCTCTAAAATAATGTCGAGTGAATTATAGCTATCAGAAATTTTCATTAATGCCTTGCCTGGCAGACGACTACTTCCCATTCGCGCACAAATTAATAGATCCATTTTAAGAGTCTGGTAATTGAAAGTCAGTAGCTTGAATTGGTTCTAATGCAATCAATTCGTGAGTAGTTCTTTTTCCAATAACACTATCTAATTCTCTAGCATCTAAGCCTTCATTTGGTCGCAAAAGTATAAAATCATTCTCTTCAACTATTTTGCCCTTTGGTAAATTTCTAAGTGGATACACTGCCCTGCGAAACTCCCTTATTCTTTCGGGAGTTTCTACTTCCTTAACGATGTCTGGAGTTATTGGTAAATACATCTTAGGTAAGACATTTGCAAATTCTCTTATTTGCTCCATTTCCTGAGGCAGGACTGATAAATGATGATCCCTGAATTCCTGCTGCTTATTATCAGTAAAATGTACCTCAATACATTTTGCTCCATTTGCAATTGCTGCCAATACCGCTGAATTTCCTTCAACATGATCTGAATATCCTATTTGCACAGAAGGGAAAGCCTTCTTTAAGATTTCCATAAAGCCAAGATTTGCATATTCAGGAACAGGATCTCCATACATCGCCACACAATGTAGCAAAGTAAGGTTACCTGATTTTATAAATTCATTATCAACCGCATTAATCCTCTTCACGGTATTTTTTATTTCATCTAATGTTGACATAGCCGTTGAAAGAATAAGAGGTTTTTGCTTCTCGATAATTCGTTCTATAATCTGATAATTAGTTAAATCTCCAGACCCAAGTTTATGACGTTTTACATAGGGATCTAATATTTCTAGGGAATCAACATCCCATATCGACGTCATAAATTCTATGTCTATTTTCTTGCAATAATTTGCTAACTCAATGAATTGTTCATTTTCTAGCTTCAACTTATTAAAGTGGTGATACCTATCAGGGCTAATCTTTTTATTAACTAATTTGCCTGCAGTATATGACTGAAACTTTACAGCATCTGCACCACTTTCTTTAGCTAGTTTTGTAAGTTTAATAGCATAAGACAAATTACCACCATGATTCCCTCCAATTTCAGCGATAAGAAAGGGTGATTGATACATATGGTCTCTAATTGCTCCAAATAGAAATACTAGTTTAATTGTATTAAAGTCTTCCTCTGGAAGAATCAATATCTACTGAAAGAAAACTCATTGAATCTTTGAGATCGATAAAATATCAGTAGTTATCACTACACCTATAAGGCTGCGATACCTATTGAATGAAATACTTTCTAAACCCAAATTCTAGATCTCAAAGCTATTCATATCAAAGATTTGAAGGGGCCTTGCAGCCCCCGTGGATCAATTGGGTGATAAGGCTGATCTCACCCCATCTCCCTTAAAAGGTCAAGCAGCAACAGGGGCTGTTTGACGGGAGAAACGAACGATGTTGTTCGCAGTTACGGATTTGCTCTAACCGAGCAGGCTTCAGTCATCCGCCTTTTGCCCCGTCGAAACCATTGCAGCCCCATGCAATTTGAAGTTAGATGGAGCTGAGCGGAATCGAACCGCTGTCCGAGACACTGGTTTGAATCACCTAGTTCATCAGCAGATGAACAACTACATTCTTGCAGCAATTAAGCACAGATGCTTCATTTGAATTTAAAAAAAATTCAACGTATAGATCAAGTTTCTAAAGTAACCAAAAGCAAATAGATGAAAGCACTAGCAGTTGTGCCACAAGGCTTAGAAAATCTTGCTGCCGAGGAGATCAAGCTTCTTGGGGGCACGGAGGTAGAGCCCTTAAAAAGAAGTGTTTCCTTCAATGCAGACTTGCCTTGCTTTTACAGAATCCATCTTCAATCCAGGCTTCCATTTCGAATTTTAAGGGAGATATCTAGATTTAAATGTCAGTCTAGATCAGAACTTTACGCCAAAATCCAACATGCTATTAATTGGGAAAAATGGCTTAATCCATCATTAAGTTTTAAAGTTGATGTCTCTGGTCATAGTAACTATCTAACACATAGTCACTACACAGCTTTAGAAGTTAAGAATGCAATAGTCGATCTACAAAGACATCTCTGGGGAGAACGTTCCAAGATTGAACTTGATAACCCTGATCTTTGTTTACACCTACACCTCACCAATGATATAGCAATTTTAAGCCTAGATGGTTCAGGTAAAAGTCTTCATCGAAGAGGCTATAGACCTGCAATGGGAAGTGCTCCCATTAAAGAAAACTTAGCAGCCGGACTAATAAAATTAACTGGTTGGAATCAATCTTCCCCTTTAATAGACCCCATGTGTGGGTCAGGGACACTACTTATTGAAGCAGCCTCAATTGCACTCAAATTAGCACCTGGGATCTACAGATCTTACATTCTAGAAAACTGGAAAGATTTCAACTTGAAGCTATGGAAAGAAGAACTAAAGATTGCTTTTGAAAAGCAAGATTTCAATGGTCACATAGGCAAGCTGATAGGTTGTGAGAAGAATTCAGATATTGCATTACAAGCACAAAAAAATATTCAAGTAGCCGGCCTTGAGAACTATATTGAAATAAAGAATTTGCCCTTTTCTGATCTTAAGATCCCCAACAAAAAAGGGGTTGTTATTTGCAATCCTCCTTACGGTAAAAGAATAGGAAGAGAAGACGATTTATCAACGCTGTATACAAACCTTGGCAATTTTTTGAAAAAAAATGCATCCGGATGGGAGTTTTGGATTCTCAGCGGGAATCCATCTTTAACTAAGTCACTAAAAATGAAATGCTCTCAGCGTATTCCTATCAACAATGGTGGATTAGATTGTCGATGGCTGAAATACACAATTAACTGATTAAGGACGTCCCAAAACCGCCTTAGTTGTCCTTGCTAAGCCCTCCCATGTTTCTGGAAGATAAGGCCCTTTAGCTAAACCACCCCCAATCCTCAAACTAAATCCAGCTAATAGAAGATCTAAGAACACAACCACTAATAAAGCTGGAATCAAATCCCATCCCAGAGATTTCTGCATCCAAACCACAAGAACAGCTTCTGCGGCCAGAAGAGCAAACAACATAAAAGCCCCCCCCATTAGGAGAAAAATCCCTCCACTGATTAATCGACGTTTCTCTCGATCAACTTCTTGAAGAGCAATTCTGACATGGAGGTCCATTACAGACCCTGCTAGCGCTGTTACTCGCGCAGCAGCCCCAAAACCACCCTTAGATCGTGATGAATCACTCATTAGGACCGACGCCCCCCGGCAAGAATCATTCCAATAATTAAACCAACTCCAGTAGCAAGTCCAATAGCAAGCAATGGCCGGTTTCGTACAGGTCGCTCTATGCGGGGCCTAAGAGTGCTATTTAACTCATCGAGTAATTCTTCTAATTGCTTTTCAAGAGGTTCCAGGCTATCGGCAAAATCTCTGGTTTTATCTCCAGCAGCATTTAACAACTCCTCAAGTTGCTCTCGAACTCCATAACTCGACCCATCAGTGGATTGCTGAGAGATCACTCGAACAACCTCATCAAAACTCCCCATCGTCGCTTCCAGTGTCTGTCTTGCGACATCTGGCCATCGCTCTTGAATCTTGGGTAACAGGCTTTCAAATCTTTCACTAAAAGACTGATCCTGAAGATCTCTTTCTGTAGGCGCAGTACTTCCAACTGCTTCCTGGGGGTCTCCGGAGGGGGAATTCACTGACTCCATTTAATCAAGACCTTGTAAGCAAAGCCTAGGGAGACCTAGACCACAAAGAAACCCCTTCCCTTGGTTTTGCTTCCAAGACAAAAAATCCCCGTTCCCAATAATTTCCTTGATTTAGCTTGTTTCGACGGAGCGAAGCATTCATTAATAACCATATTTTTCATTTCATTTCTCTTAAAGACTATCGCCAAAGAAAGACCTCTAGTGCTAGAGCTGGTGTCATCTCTCTACCGATCTTGGACGTACGAATGTCCGTACTATTTTTTGCTTCCAGCATGCTCCCTAACACCAATCAGCAAATGGGTGTTGCCTTAGCAGGAGCCGCAGGCCTTTTAGCTATTGCCTTGTGGTTTACGGGAAGGTCAGAAGAGGCCTAAAGTTCTTCAGGTCACTGAGCAAATTTATTTGCAAAGCACTGACAAGTTTTCCCAATGGCTTGAAATTTACCATTGGGGAAATTTTTTATTGAGAAGAAGTGACACTTAAATTAAATAATTTTTTTCTCTTACAAAGCTTTCCAACCAAGTTCTTTAAGTGCCAATTCAAGATCCTATAACCCCCAGTCTCCAAGTTCAGTTCCAGACCGAGAAGTTAAGTCGTACAATTCAAGAATGTGATGATATCTATTTACTCAGAGCAATAGCTCTCGAACTACTCCAGTTACACGAAAAGAAAAGTGCTATTGCCCAATGGGCAACAAGAAGGGCGGCTGAAGCTGAAAATCAAGCAATTGACACTCCATACCACCGAAATAATTTCGAAAAAAGCTAGATTTAAATGTAATTTAGAAACATGTTTAACTAGACGTACTTGATCTAAGTGGCAATTAAAAAATTTAATGATTCAAAAAACTTCGAACCAACATATTGATAGGTAAGAGAGGGTGCCAGGATTTTTATATTTCTTTCCAGCAATCTAAGCATTTAAATAAAGTAGGTCGTATGGAGTTAAAGCTAAGTCTCCCCAAAAACAAGAAGCAAAGAAGATGGGTTTTATTGGAGCATAAAGGCGCTCCTGAAGACCCCCTAGGGATCCACTATGATCTTCTTTTAGAAGATGAAGGTTCTTGTAGAACTTGGCGTTTATCAAAAATCCCAACTCTAGATTCCATATCTGTTGATGCCGCCCCTTTGCCTCCACACAAGCTTGCATGGCTTGAAAAAAAAGAAGGTGAGGTATCAGGAGGAAGAGGGACAGCCAAAAGGGTGATGGCAGGTATCTATACAGGGGATTTGCCAAACATGACAGTCAAAAACCTGCGAGTATTTCTCAAAAACGAAGTTCTCGAGGGCTGTCTGGAAATAATTGGGAACCGTTGCCACTTAACATCCGGCATCCAATAGCTACAAAGAGTCTTATAGCAACTTGAGTTTTCAAGAGAGTCCGCTAACCTTCAGTGCCTAAAGAGAAGAGTCCTTTTGGTTTACATAAATCAAGTCGGACTAACAAACTTCAAATCCTTCGGGGGGTATAAGTGCATACCCCTCGAAGAGGGTTTTACTGTTGTAACTGGTCCAAATGGATCCGGGAAAAGCAATATTCTCGATGGGGTTTTGTTCTGCCTAGGTCTTGCGACAAGTCGAGGAATGAGGGCAGATCGCCTACCTGACCTTGTAAATAGCAGTGTTTTACGCCAAGGAAAGTCTGCCGAAACAGTAGTAAGTGTTCGGTTTGACCTCAGTGATTGGCAACCTGATCCTGCCGAAGAAGGTCTAGAGGCACCATTAGAAGGGCCTTGGATTAAGAATGGGCAAAAAGAATGGACCGTAACTCGTCGCCTAAGAGTTATGCCAGGTGGTTCTTACAGTTCCAGCTATAGCTGTGATGATGAACCTTGCAATCTTCAGCAACTACAAACTCAGCTCAGAAGGCTTCGCATTGACCCAGAAGGAAGCAATGTCGTCATGCAGGGAGATGTCACGCGAATCGTTTCAATGAGCAATCGAGATCGTAGAGGTCTCATTGACGAGCTTGCTGGAATAGCACTATTTGACAATCGAATCGAACAAAGCAAAAAAAAGCTTGATGTTGTTTTTGAAAGAGAAGAGCGGTGCCGAATAGTTGAGCAAGAGCTTTTTTTAAATCGGCAGAAACTCGAAAAAGACTGTGCAAAAGCCAGGACTTATCAGGAGTTAAAGGAAAATCTTCAAATCGGTCGGCAACAGGAATTAATTCTTGCATTTGAGGCGGAGGAAGCAAACCACTTAAAACTTCAATCAGACAGAAAAGACCTCTTATCTAAACAAGAAACAGATACGATTTCTCTTTCTAAGAAAGAAGAGAAATTATCTGAACTAGCAACAAACTTCAATGCTTTACAAAACAAGGTAAAAGAGCTAGGAGAAGACAAATTACTTTCTGTACAAGCAGAAATTGCAGGTATTGAGACCCAATCTACAGAACTTGACCGTCAAGCAAACTTTCATAAGGAACAAGGACAAGAGCTTCAAAAGCAGCGGGAAGGTTTAATTAATCGTCGCAACGAACTTCAAGTCGCAAGTGAAAATCGCACAACTGAATTTTCAACTAAAGAGTTAAGCAATGCAGAGGAGGTTTGTAGGCAAGCAGAAGCTGCTGTGGAGATTTCAAGAAGAAGACTAGGTGAAGTCGCTGGAAGATCTGGTAGTTGGCTAGGTGATCAAAAACGACGTAACGAAGAGAGGCATCAACTTCAAATTCAAATTGAGCCTTTTCAAAAGGAGCAGCAAAAGCTTGAAGAGCGTTTATTGCAAGATCGCAAAAGAAAAGAAGAGCTAGAGTCAGACCAGGAAAGAGATGCTCATGAAAATAAACAAGTTCATGAACATCTTGGTTTTCTCGAGAAGGAATGGGAAGAGGTCCAGAAACTTTTACAAACATCTAAAGACAATTTCAAGAAAGACAAAGAATATCTAGATGTACATCAACGTACAAAATTGAGATTAGAAAGTGAGCAAGCAAGACTTGAGAAAGAAATTGCTCGAATAGAAAGTCGTTCAGAGACACTTAAAGAAAGCCGAGGAATAGGAGCTTTACAACTGCTACTCAAATTAGGTTTAGAGGGTGTTCATGGGCATGTTGCTCACCTAGGAGAGGTAAATGACAATGAGCGACTGGCACTCGAAGTTGCTGCAGGAGCAAGACTCAGCCAAGTTGTTGTCGACAATGATCAAATAGCAGCAAAAGCAATTCAACTTCTGAAAAAGCACCGCGCAGGAAGACTGACTTTCTTACCTCTAAATAAAATTCACAAACAACATAAAGACCTAGCTAGAGAACGACCTAAAGAATCGCTAAAGCAGATTCCAGGCCTTATCGGCAAAGCAATAGATTTAGTTCAGTTTGAAGCTATTTATTCAGATGTCTTTGCTTATGTTTTTGGAGAAACATTAGTTTTTAAAGAACTCAATTCAGCAAGACAATCTCTTGGTCGCAATAGAGCTGTAACCTTAGATGGAGAACTATTGGAAAGAAGCGGAGCCATTACAGGAGGAAGCTTTGCAGGAAGAAACAATTTTCTTTCTTTTGGTAGATCAAATGAAAATGATGAAGCAGGTCCACTTCGGGAAAGACTTTTAGAATTATTAGAAGCACTTTCAGCTTGTAAAAGAGAAGAAACTAATCAATCTCAAAAATTAGAAGCATCACTTCCCCGTTTAAGACAGCTTGAACAAAAACAAGCAGCATTGGGAGCAGAGATAGAAACAGCAAAAAGATCAAATGAACCAGTTTTGGAAAGACGTCACCATCGATCTGAAAAATTAAAAGCCCTTCAAGAATCTAGAATTGAGCAAGAGAAGCGTTTACAAAAAATCATCAAAGATCTTGCGCCAATGATTGTAAAACTTGAGAAAATATATCAGGAAGATAATTTGACTAAGCCTAATTCCGATACTGAAGAGCTTCAAAAACTAAAAGTAGAGCTTGAAGCTGCTGATACCTCTCTTATTAAAGCAAGAAAAAATAGAGATACATTATTAAGCCAAGCGCGTGAACGGCAATTGAGTATTGATCGGTTAGAAGATCAAAGAAAGTCTTTACTTAAAGAAGAGGAAAGACTGCAAGACGCTGTACAAAATCTTGCTAAGGCACATCAAGATTGGAAACAGAACCAAAAAAACCTCCAAGCTCAGCGAAGCAAACTTGAGCTTGAGCAAAAGCAACTCCAAGAAAGCTTTGGGGAGTTTCGTCGAGCGAGAGATATTGCTGAAAAAGAATTAGCGACTCAACGAGAGGGGCTTCAAGAGGCTCAATGGAATCTTCAACGTCTCAAAGAAAGCCTCCAATCCATAGAAGAAGAAATTCGTAGTGGATCTATAAGAATTCAAGAACTAAAGGGCAATCTCCCAGTCCCATATCCAGAAATCACTGATGCGCTCCGTGAGATGGGGTTAGAAGGTCTTCGTGCAAAATTACAACAAATTCAAGGTCGTATGGAAGCTCTAGAACCTGTAAATATGCTTGCGTTAGAAGAACTTGAAAAATTGGAAGATCGTTTAACCGATCTTGGACAAAAACTTTCAGTTCTCACAGAAGAAAGAGCTGAGCTACTTCTCCGAATAGAGAATGTTGCCACTCTCAGGCAAGAAGCATTTTTAGAAGCCTTTGAAGAGGTTGACAAACATTTCCGAGAAATTTTTGCGAGCCTTTCAGAGGGAGATGGGCATCTTCAACTAGATAATTCTGATGATCCCCTTGAAGGAGGATTAACATTAGTAGCTCATCCAAAAGGCAAGACCGTTAGGAGGCTGGCAGCAATGTCCGGTGGCGAAAAATCTCTTACAGCTCTGAGCTTCTTGTTTGCACTTCAACGATTCCGTCCATCTCCCTTCTACGCACTAGACGAAGTAGATAGCTTTCTAGACGGTGTAAATGTTGAGCGCCTCTCTGCGCTTATATCTCAACAAGCAAATGAGGCGCAATTTCTTGTAGTAAGCCACCGTAGACCAATGATTGGGGCCTCACAGCGAACAATTGGTGTCACCCAAGCTCGTGGAGCAAATACACAAGTCGTGGGTTTACCTCAAGCAGCTTGAAATGCATCTGACAGCCCATTACGTCACAATGGATCGATCACCCCTTTTCTTCAGTTCTGCGATTGAACAGCATCCAACCCGCTAACGACCCACTTGCTTCCGTTCCAAGTGATCGGCTCTGGCTTAGATCAGAGCTCATGGGAACTCAGGTGATTACACGTGATAGTGGACGCCGTTTAGGAGTAGTCGGAGAAGTTGTTGTAGATATAGATCGCAGAGAAGTTGTTGCTCTAGGTCTTCGAGACAACCCTCTCACTCGTTTTTTGCCAGGTCTTCCAAGATGGATGCCTTTAGAACAAATCAAACAAGTAGGTGACGTCATTCTTGTAGATTCTGCTGACTCACTTAGTGAAGGGTTTACGCCAGAAAGATATAGCCGAGTAATCAATTGCCAAGTAATTACTGAATCTGGTGAACAACTAGGAAGAGTTCTTGGTTTTTCCTTTGATATAGAAACCGGGGAGCTAACTACTCTAGTTATGGGTGCCATGGGGGTTCCACTTTTAGGGGAAGGTGTACTAAGTACATGGGAAATACCTGTAGATGAGATCGTAAGTAGTGGCTCAGATCGAATAATAGTTTATGAAGGTGCTGAAGAAAAACTAAAACAAATGAATAGCGGATTTCTTGAAAAGATAGGAATTGGAGGTACCAGCTGGGAGGAAAGAGAAAGAGAAAGATATAGAGTCAATTTGGTTCCAGTAGAAAACCAACTTTTATCAGGGCAGTCAATAGAGGAAGAGCAATATAAGCTTGAGGAGTCAACTACACAAAGTTATGACATAGAGGAAGAAATGGAATACGTCGAGATAGATCAACCACAACAGGAAACTATGCGCCAACGTCGATACTTAGATGAGATTCCTTCTATCAATCAAAGATATCGTAGAGAAGAGTTTCCCTCTTCCTCAAACCCTTTCGAGCCAGAAAATGAAATCAATGAAGTGAACACTCAAAAAACTAGGAAGGCATCTCGTAGGCCAATACAGAACACCGATGAGCTTTTAGATGTTGAACCATTAGATATAGATAAAAATCAAAATACAGATAACTATAAAAAAAGAGAAACAATGAAAAATGAATTAGAAGATCCTTGGTAAGAAGTAGCCCAGAGATTTTGATTAATCTATTCTTCTATAAGTTAGGAACAAATTAAGTAAATCTTATTATGGAAAGGTTTCTCTCATAAGCCATCACCAATAATTTTATTTGGCATAAGCGAGAGCACTTCATTTGCCAGTAAATTTAATGCGCCTGGTTGCCCTCTCAAACTTCTAAGGTCTTCTTTTTGTCCTTTCAACCTTTCTGGGGAATCAAGCCAATCTGCAGCTTCTTCAGCTATTGAAAGAGGCGATATTTTTCCAACCCTTTCAGGTACAACCATTCTAGAAGCCGAGATATTTGGCCATGCTAAAAAGCTCTTCCTTCGAAGACGCCATAATGTCACAAGCTTTCCGAGACTCCATTTAAATCCTGGTAACCGGCCAAGTAACCCCAATAAACCATCCCAGGCATACATGACTTTTAGATGCTGAGTTGGCACCAGGACAATCATAGGTATTCCCAATGCTCCAAGTTCTGCCGTATTAGCTCCAACAGTTGTAAGTGCAAGGTCACACTGACTTAAAGAGTAATAAGAGGGTTGGTTTTCTTCTAAATAAATTTCAGTGCCAGCATGTGTAACAAGTCTCTTCCAAGTTTCATTATTCAACTGAGGTTTTATGGAATGTATTCCTGATGAATAGTTTTTTGAAATAGGGTTCAGTGGAGTAACAAGCTTTTGGATCTCTTCTAAGTTTGTTGTAGGAGC
Organism: Prochlorococcus sp. AG-363-M17; assembly: GCA_003278365.1. Classification (GTDB taxonomy): domain Bacteria; phylum Cyanobacteriota; class Cyanobacteriia; order PCC-6307; family Cyanobiaceae; genus AG-363-P08. The sequence goes on from QCFS01000002.1 coordinate 28,475, forward strand.
AACTGGCAAAAGAAATCGACAGTTAGGTCTTATAAGAGCTAAATGATCAGCAACTTCTAATAGGAATGGAACGCCTACACAAAGCTTGCTTCTTTTGGAGCCTGGCATCAAAGCCACCCATTCACCAGAAGGCAAAGGAGCTTCATCTCTAGCTGAAATTGATAAATCTGCCATTAGATCGCCAACCACCGTGCATCGATCTTTAAAGCGTTTGGGAATCTTTGCCCGCACTTCAGATGTCATGGCAGCAATCCGATCATTCCATCCAGGCCAACGAACCAACCACTCTGCATAAGTCAAATGGCGATAACCAAGTCTCGCCGAGAGCAAAACACTCCAGAACTGATCCCCTCCAAGAAAAACAACAACACCATCATTGGGCCAACGGCCAAAAGCATTAGGGCGAACCAACAAATTCCAGAAGTTTTTTGCATTGTGAATTTCTTCAAATTGGAACCATTTACGCGCTGTGTCGGCTTCATTACCTGTTGAATTTGGACATGGAACTAAAACCAATTTCAAACTTATGGAGGCATTAACTTCACGAGGTCTAATCGCAAGTCTCTTATGCAAAATTTCAGCAAGGGGTCTTACCCAAGTAGCCAATTCCCCAGGCCCATTGGAAACCAGAACAACCACTTGAGATGCGTCCTGCATATTTGCGGGAGCTGATGAAGTCAATTGATCAATAAAAAATGCGGATGGCGAGACTTGAACTCGCAAGGCCGAAGCCACACGCTCCTTAGACGTGCGTGTCTACCAATTCCACCACATCCGCCTAAGAGAAAGGTCACCTTTGAATAGTCATTTTTGATCATAATCGCAAGCGAGAAACAACACTTATAAGCAGTTTGGACAGAGACGCTGATACGATCCGGCAAAAGCCTGAATAATGCCGGATGCCCATCGGCAAAGTCCTCATCGCCAATCGTGGCGAAATTGCGCTCAGAGTTCTCAGAAGCTGCCGAGAGCTTGGAATAGCCACAGTTGCTGTCTATAGCACCGTAGATCGCAATGCTCTGCATGTTCAACTTGCCGATGAGGCAGTTTGCGTAGGTGATTCTCCTAGCAGCAAAAGCTATTTAAATATTCCAAATATTCTTGCTGCGGCAACATCCAGAGGAGTCGACGCCATCCATCCCGGATATGGCTTTCTTGCGGAGAATGACAGGTTTGCAGAAATCTGTTCTGATCACAACATCACCTTTGTTGGACCTTCTCCTGACTCCATTCGCTCCATGGGAGATAAATCCACAGCAAAAGCAACAATGCAAAAAGTGGGAGTTCCAACTGTGCCTGGGAGTGATGGACTCCTTAACGGAACAGAAGAAGCTGCCCGATTAGCCCAAGAAATGGGATATCCCGTCATGATCAAAGCAACTGCTGGAGGGGGTGGGAGAGGGATGCGCCTGGTCAACGGTCCAGAACAATTGGAAACCCTCTATAAGGCTGCCCAAGGGGAAGCAGAAGCTGCTTTCGGGAACTCAGGTCTATACATGGAAAAGTTCATTGATCGACCCCGTCACGTCGAAGTCCAGGTTTTAGCTGATCGCCATGGGAACGTTGTGCATCTTGGAGAAAGAGATTGTTCTATTCAAAGACGTCACCAAAAGCTTCTTGAAGAATCTCCTAGCCCTGCCCTTGACCCCGAGCTCAGACGCAGAATGGGAGATGCAGCCATTTCTGCAGCCAGAAGCATCAAATATGAGGGAGCTGGGACAGTTGAATTTTTATTAGATCGAGAGGGAAATTTCTATTTCATGGAAATGAATACACGTATTCAAGTAGAACATCCAGTTACTGAAATGGTCACAGGGATAGATCTGATTGCAGAGCAACTCCGCATTGCTGGAGGAGAAAACATTTCTTTCAAACAAAAAGACATCAATCTCCAAGGTCACGCCATTGAATGCCGAATTAATGCTGAAGATTCAACTCATAATTTTCGTCCTTCTCCTGGACGAATAACGGGATGGCTTCCACCAGGAGGTCCAGGCATCAGAGTAGATAGTCATGTTTATACCGGGTACGACATTCCACCTTTTTATGATTCTCTAATTGGGAAAGTCATCGTTTGGGGAAAAGACAGAGACGCAGCACTCAAAAGGATGAAAAGAGCACTAAACGAATGCGCAGTTACAGGGATTCCCACCACCATTGATTTTCACCTTGTTTTACTTAATCGTGATGAATTTCTTAGAGGTGACGTTCACACAAAATTTGTCGAACAAGAAATGCTTACATAAGCTAAGTTGAACTAAGTTAAAACTACTTATTAGCAATATTTATAACTTAACCAAAAGCTGAGATATAACTCCCTGCTGCCCAACTAACAGTTCTCTAGACAAACTAACAAATCCCACCCAGACAATAGGGGTGACATCTACTCCGCCAATTGGGGCAATAATCCGCCTTGTAGGCGCCAAAAAAGGCTCCGTGAATAAAAAAATCAAAAACCAAAAACCACTTTGCGGATTTACTGCTGGGTACCAGGTCAAAACAATCCGAACCAAAAATGTCAACGTCCAAAAAGCCAAGCCAAACCCTAAGAGGGTATGGAGGAGTGGCAGCATCTTGATTATGAAGGGAGTCACAAACCTCAAAGCATCCTTGAGTTAATCGTATAAAAGCGCATTTAAATCGACTAAGATTGGTATGGTCTTGACCAAGTTCACAATTCCATGACTCCTTCTCTGATCAATCTCTTGCTAAGCCTAGTAGGAGCAATAATCCTCATAGTGCCTGCAGCATTCGCACTGGTTTGGGTGAGCCAAAAGGACCAGGTTGTTAGATAGAACAGCAGCAAAAAATTGAGACCCCCTAGCGCAGTTCTTAGAATTAGAACTAAATGGGTTGTATATCAACCTTTTTCTCTAACTCCTAGGGGGCCAAACATTGGTCAATGCCAGTCTTAATTGGGCCAGTATCGTTGGCATCGTGCTCGCAGTATGCGGTGCAGGCCTTTATTTCATGCGGTCATTTAAACCAGCATTAGCAAGAGATTACGATGTCTTTTTTGCTGCAATAGGCCTTTTATGTGGCGGAATTCTTTTTTTTCAGGGTTGGCGATTAGATCCTATTTTGCAATTCGGACAGTTCCTACTAGCAGGAACAACTGTCTTTTTTGGGTATGAAAGTGTCCGGCTAAGAGGAATTACTGCAGACCAAGCTCGCCGATCAACATTTTTTGACGATGATCCACCCCTATCACGTATGCCTGGCAGAGGCAATGACCAACGCTGGGATGATTCATTTGATCCTTATGAAAACTTTGATGAGCCAGGCGAGGTAAGACGTAGATTCTCTGGTCGCAATCCAAACGATGTTGATTCAAACCAACAAGATTCTTATCGCCCAAGACGCACAACAAGAGCTGCTATTCCCGAAGAAGCTGCCAGTAGAAATAGAGATAGCCGCGATTATGAAAATAGCTGGGAAAAAAATAATGAAAGATCAAGGCGAATGGGAAGATTTAACAGCTCTACAGATGTACAAGAAAGTCGATCAAGTTTTGGAGAAAGGCGTTCCCTTCGACAAGACCAAAGAAGAGGTAGTCGTCCTGCAGCTAATAGCCAAAGAAGCAACTCACCCTCTTTAGAACGGGGCAACTCATCATCGAATAGAGGGAGGTATTCAGACTCCTCTGTAAGAAGAGGTGATTCCATGGGCGCGAACCCTTCTAGACCAGAGCCTCAAGATGCTGCCTTTAGTCCTAGAAGCTCTAAACAACCAAGTCAACAAAATATTGACCCAGGGAAGATGAGAAAACCTTCGAGCGGGTCATACTCAAAAAGTCCAAAGCCCTCGCAAAAACCTAGAAACCCAAGACCACGTGATAATAACTCTCGCTTTGACGACTAATTAACCCTCTACAATTCCAAAAACCTTTTAAGTATTTCCTTTTATGCTTAGCTCTTGTGGGCTGCTCATCAGAAGTATCAATCAATCAATCAATCACAAGTAATTTCAGCGAGAATAATCGAGACCCCTCAATAAGTGGAGATGGCAAGAAGTTAGCCTTCATATCTGAACGTAATGGAACTGCAAGTGTTCAAATTAGAAATATTAAGAATGGCAGTGTTGTCCCATTAAGATACTTCTCACGGAACAAACCACATAGCTCACCATCATTAAGTTGGAGCGGACGTTATTTAGCCTTAATAGTAAACAATTACAACAGGAAGATAATCGCAATTTCAGACCGAAAGGATGGAAAGTTGTATTACATACCTCTCTATGGAAACAAAATTCCAGAAAATTTAGAGCTTTCACCAGATGCAAGAAAAATCGCCATAGAATTTTCCGATAATGGTCGCCCACAGGTAGAGATCTTTGATCTCACTCAAATCATTGAACCTGAAAACCATATAGGTATTAATTAACTTCTAGATCTGCAGTGAGAACCAAAGAAAAAAGCACTCTCATAAATTTTTCAACAACTATCATGGCATGCCTAAGCATATCTTTATGCTCTTGCGGCCAGAGATATATAAGGCCAACATCTCGAATCAATGTTTTACTTAAACAATTAGCTGCTAGCCATAGTCAACCAACGCTTAGTAAAAGATTGCTTGCTACTTTAAGTAACAAGCAAGAAAAGATTTTTATTGAACTAATCGACATTCAAACTCTCCGCAGAGAACCTCTACCAAAGTTAAATTCTTCTGAAGGCCAACCAATAACCCTCAGCATAAGCGCAGACGGAAAAACGCTTGCAGTTATAAGAAAGCGTGCAGAAGAATACGAGTTACTGGTCTACAAAATCAAAAGCGGGAAATTTAAACGAATCCCGATTATTCCCAGAGGTATTCCAAAAGAAATTAGCTTAAGCGGAAGAGGGCGTATTCTTGCCGTTGAGATAAACCGCAACGGGAAATGGGATATTGATCTAATTCGCTTAGGCCAATAAAAACTAAAGCCTCAAGCTCAATGGAAGAAACCTGCCCAATGGAGGAAGGTATTCCCACTAACTGCCTCAATCAACAAAACTGCAGTGAGGCCGATCATCGCAAAGCGTCCATTAACGCGTTCGGCGTACGCACTCCAGCCAAACGAAGGAATATCGTCAGTAGTGGCGCTGGTAGATGGAGACTCAGCCTGTGGATTCACCTCGTCCATTAAGGCTTCACCTCCACTTGTCTCATTAGATTCAGAGGATGATGTCATTACAACTAGGAATTGATGTTGAAGTCATAGCCCGAAGATGGGAACAGTTTCCATCCTCCCTGGCCATCAAGTTCAAGCACAGTATCGTGAAACTCTTTCAAAGTCGGACGATGGCCCACGCTCACAAAAGCCATTTCACGCTGGGATAGCAAATTGTAAAGGTGTTTTTCAGTCATTACATCTAAGGCACTTGTTGCCTCATCAAGGACTACAAAACTAGGTGAGTTTAATAGTAATCGAGCAAATGCAAGCCGTTGCTGCTCACCCAAAGAGAGCAGCCTGGGCCAATCTTGCTTAATGTCAAAGTCAGGATAACGTTCATTAATTTCTGGCAGCTTTACTTCTTCTAAAACAGCCCTTAAATGCTGGTTGCTAAAGCGGCTAGTATCTTGTGGATAGCACAATTGCTCTCTGAGAGTTCCAAGAATCATGTATGGCTTTTGAGGTATAAATAATAATTCTGATTTAGAAGGTCTTTTTACTTCACCTGTTGAAGCTGGCCATAAACCACTCACTAATCTTAAAAAAGAAGTTTTACCACATCCACTAGGACCCACAACTAAAACTTTTTGCTCAGAGGCTACTTCAAGTGACAAATTCTTGATCAAGCAACGATCACTCTTAGGCGGAACTAAGTCAATATTTTTTAAGACAATAGACGATTTATTTGAGACGTATTCTTCTTCAGAGTTAACAGATGCAAGGCCTATCTTTTCAACTTTTCCCTGGAAAGCTTCTAATCTACTAATAGATGCTGAAAACGCAGCAAGTCTATCAATATTATTGACAATATAACTAACGGAACCTAATACCTGACTAAACGCAATAAAAGCTTGTCCAAAAACTCCAAAATCAACCTGTTTTGCAAAGTATATAGGTGCAATCACAAGCCAAGGTAGAAACCTCGAAAAATAATCATATGAACGTTGAATAACGCTTATTAAAGCCTCCCAGATAATCAAACGATTATAATTCTTAATTGCACCACCAAGTCTTCTCTGAGCCTCTTTAGACTCCTGTTCTTCACCACGGTAAAATGCAATAGATTCTGCATTGTCTCGGATATGAACTAACCCATATCTAAAATCAGCCTCTAATCGCAACTGCTGATTATTCAACGCGACCAATCTTCTACTAGCAAATATTACTAAAGTAGTTCCACCAACTGAATAAACAATCAACCATAATGCCAGCTTTGAACTTATAGTCCACAATACAATTATAAAACTAAAGAAAGTTAAAAATGATGCAAGTATCTCTACAGTTACGGCAAGACTTGTATTCGTAAAACTAGCTGTATCTTGAGAAATTCTTTGGTCAGGATTGTCAATCTCTTCAGCATCCTCATCATTAGGATTGAGCAAATAATAAGCTCTATTTGTCATATACTTAGTCAACATCTTATCACTCAACCATGCTCTCCAAAGCAGCCCTAATCTTGGGACCAAGTAACTTTGTAAAGCCCGAATTGGTAAAGCAATTACCAAGCAAAATGCATATATGGCAACAACTTTCCAGAATCCATCTTGATCATAGGCAACCAAAGCATTCTCTACATTACGAGCAACAAAACTAATCCCTACATTAATTCCATTTATAACCAAGATAAGTAAAAGGATTACTCCCAACATTACCCATGGAATCCAACGCCCACTTCGCAGTTTTGACCGAGATAAGGTAAAGCAAAGAATTCCTGCAGCCATGAAAATGGTTGACAATGGTCCTGCTGGACCTTGCCAAAGAGCAGAGATTCGTTGAGGTACTCCAGGTAAAAATCTTTGCTGAATTTCAGGGGCAAATGTACTCAATCCAGAAACTAAAGCTGTTAGCAGAAGGACAGTAAGTCCAACCACGACAGTCAAAAGAGCAAATATGAGCAATAGGAACTGCCAAGCATTTGTCTCCTCAATCGGAAGGAAATAAGGCTGTGCAAGCCTTTGAAGCTTTCCGACCTGAGACCTAAAGGATTCCAGGGGGTTTGGCGTCTTATCCGCGACGGACATTCTTATAGCTCATCCAGGAGGCCAGGTTAATAGACGGCCTCCCATGAGATGAACATGAAGGTGAAAAACTGTCTGACCAGCCTCTGCTCCAGTATTGATAACAGCTCTCCAATCTTTAAGATCATTTTGATGAGCAATTTTTTTCGCAACAAGAAGAAGATGTCCTAGAAGACCTTCATCCTCTTCCTGGATTGTGTTGAGACTTTCTATTGGCTTACGAGGGATCACCAAAATATGTACTGGAGCCTGAGGAGCTATATCGCGAAAAGCCAAACATTGATCATCGCTATAAACTTCATCGCATGGGATCTCTCCACTGAGAATCTTTCCAAAAATGGTCTCACCAGTCATAGATAAAACTTCTTAATGGCTTAACGAAGTTACGAGTTCAAAAGAACCAACAATCTCACAGAATAAATCGAAATAGCCAAGTTCGGATAGATCTCAGCGCCTGCGACGTCGCTGCTGAGCCTTGCGTTTGTACTTTTCAATAGGAGTCTCATGGTGCCTAAGACGTTTTAAATCAGCAAAGATCCCTGCTTTAGAGACCTGCCTTTTAAAGCGTCGAAGGGCTGATTCAATTCCCTCGTTTTCTCCTACCGTGACCTGAGTCATAAAATAGTCATTGAACAGCTTAGGAATTTAGCAAGTTGCATAGCTTGCATTCAATTCATTAACCATCAGCTTAAAACAATGCCAAACGGACAACTTCTTGGGGGAGAAGAAGCATCTGAATATCGCTTTTTACACAAAGAACCTTAAGCAGGCAGTTTTTGATTTCTTGCTTACCTCTAACTCAAATCCAGTCATATAAGCAACCGATACTTTCTCTAACCAATTGAACGTACATCTTTCGATTTAAAACCGTTGTCATCCAACTCCTTATCCAATCCATCGTGATCGGTAACTCTGTCAACAAAGAGAACACCATCAAGATGGTCCATCTCATGCTGAATAACCCTTGCGAGCAAACCATCTACATTCATTTTTCTTGGACGCCCCATCTCATCACGAAAACTCACTTTGACGGTAGAAGGTCGAACAACATCTAAATAAACCCCTGGAATGCTTAGACAGCCTTCTTCATAAGTGTCCAAGCTTGCACTAGCGGTGATCACCTCAGGATTAATAAGGACTAAAGGAGGTGTAGTAGGGGTCTCATGATCAATATCAATAACTAATAATTGCTGATTAATGCCAACCTGAGGTGCTGCAAGACCAATCCCTTTTGCTGTATACATACTCCGAAGCATATCTCTAGTCAATTCACGAATGGTTTCATCCACTTTGCTTATCCGCCTGGCATGCTGACGTAACGCATCATTTCCAAGGGTATGTATCTCAAGAGGTGGTGTTTCAAGAGGTTCCTTCTCTACAAGAACTGAAGCCTTCTTTTTTACCTCTGTTCTGGCTAATTGAGCAAAGCTTCTAGACAAGAGCAATTCCGGTCATTTGCCAATAGATCTTAAGCATCTAACGCTCTATTTACTTACATCGCAATGAAATTCCAAGAGAATCCACCAAAAAACTTCAAAAAAATCACCTCTGACATATCTGCCGAACTCGTAACAAAGGGTGCAAAATCCTACAAAGAACCACGCGTTATTGGAGACTGGGTCGTATGGCTTGAGCAAAGACCACTGGAAGGCGGACGAATAACTGCCCTAATAAGACCATTCGGGAAACCTGAGCTAGAACCTCAAGAACTAACACCATCACCGATCAGCATTAAAAGCCGAATTCATGGATATGGAGGAGGAGTAATTGCAACCTCTAGCAATCAGAACCAACTATTGATTACCTGGATTGATGGTCAGGATGGATGTATCTGGAAACAATGTTGGGAGGGACTGCATAAAAACAAGAAAAAATCTAAACCCTGGCTCGAGCCAACCGAAGCACCCCTCAGATTGAACAAGCCAGATGATTCAGCCTTTGGAAATGGATTAATAGATGTCTCTCGACAACTCTGGTTGGGAATCATGGAGAAAGACGAAAAAGATTTTATTATTACTTTCTCATTAAATATAAAAAATCAAAACCCAAAGATTATTCATGAATCTAATGGCTTTGCTGGTTATTTAGCAATTAATCAAAAAGAGAACTTGTTGGCTTGGGTCGAATGGCATCAACCTTATATGCCTTGGGATGCAACCCAACTTTGGTTGGCAAATATTCAAGAAACAGGATCTTTAAACCAAAAAACTTTAGTTAAGGGAACTACTAAAAACAAAGCAAAAAAAATATCGATTTTTCAACCTATTTGGTCAAAAAATAATGAATTATTAGTTAGCGATGACAGTAATGGTTGGTGGAATCTAATTAAAGCAGAGCTAGCAGATCTAAATGATTTCGAATCGATTAAATGGACTCAGCCCTGGCCAATAAAAGCCGAAACAGGAATGCCACAATGGATTTATGGAATGAGCACATGTGCTCTTGCAAATGAGAATATCCTTGTATCAACATGTGCGAATAGTGTATGGCAACTGCAACAATTCCAGTTAGATGGAAAAACTAAAACCATCGAGCAACCTTTTACAGATCTTTCTTATTTAAATGCTTACGGTGCAAAGGTCGTCGCTATAGCAAGTAATCACAACACCCCCTCAGGTCTTCTAGAGATAGATCTTAATGCCAAAGAATGGCACCATACTCCCGCTAATAAGATAAAAGTTTACCAATCTTCCTTAAGCATTGCTGAACACATTTGGTTTGAAGGTTTTAATAAACATCCCACACACGCATGGTTCTACCCACCTAACCCAACCAAGCACAACAGAACTCCATTACTAGTTAAAAGCCACAGTGGTCCAACAAGTATGACCACCAATGGACTAAACCTTGCAATTCAATTCTGGACATCAAGAGGGTGGGGAGTAGTAGATGTAAACTACGGAGGCTCAACAGGGTTTGGGCGAAATTATCGTGAACGACTAAACAAAAAATGGGGAGAAGTCGATGTATTTGATTGTCAGGCTGCGGCTAAAGCATTAATTTCCCTAGGAAAAGCAGATCCAAAGCTAATTGCCATAGAAGGAGGAAGTGCAGGAGGATTTACTACCCTTGCCTGCTTATGCTTCTCGGATCTATTCAAAGTAGGGGCATGTCGTTATGCCGTAAGCGATTTAATAGCTATGGCTAAAAGTACGCATAGATTTGAAAAAGATTACCTTGAAAACCTTATAGGCCATTTAACTGATAGTACCCATATTTACCAGAGTCGATCACCTTTGTTAAATGCAAAAAAAATAAAATGTCCAGTGATATTTTTTCAGGGAATGAAAGATGATGTGGTCAATCCTAAGCATACTTTTGACATGGCAAATGCGTTGAAGGCTAATAATATTCCAGTAGAAGTCTTTACTTTCAAAGAAGAAGGGCATGGATTTAAAGATAGCTCGGTTAAGAAGCAAGTTTTATTGCTGACAGAGAGTTTTTTTAGGAAACACTTAAAGATCTAACTATTCTTCCTTAAAAAAGATATAACTGAAATCAGTTCTTCAATAAATTGATCAATTTCTTGAATTGTTGTAGTAAAGCTAAGACTTGCTCTAGCCGTACTTGTTAAAGAATAATATCTATGCAATGGTTGACAACAATGATGTCCACTTCTGATACAGATTCCTGCAAGGTCTAACATTCCAGCAATATCATTTGAGTGCAAACCTTCAACAGTGAATGTAGCCAAAGCACCTCGATGTGGTTGCTTATCAGGGGGTGGTCCTAAGGTTCGCAATCCCTGAACTGAAAATAACTTATCGAATAAATAGTTTATCAAATTTCTTTCCCATTTCTGTATATTATCAAAACCTAATTCTTCCAGATATTGAATAGCAGAGCCCATAGCAATTGATTCTGCAATTGCAGGTGTACCCGCCTCAAACTTTTGAGGAAGTTCTGCCCATGTTGAATGATCCAAGAATACATCTTGAATCATTTCACCACCTCCTAAGAATGGAGGCATTTGATCAAGAATGTGTTCACGCCCCCAAAGAAAACCAACACCTGTTGGCCCACAGATTTTATGCGACGATCCCACAAGAAAATCAATATCGAGTGATCGAACATCAATAGGTTGATGAGCAAGACTTTGACACGCATCTACTAAAACCAATGACCCAAAGATCCTTGCAAGTTCGGCCACTTCTTTTATAGGGTTACAAGTTCCCAAAGTATTACTTATATGGACCAGACTAACGAGCTTGGTTTGTTTATTTAGCTTCTTGCGAAAATCATCAAAATCAAATTCACCAGACTCAGTAATCCCAACATATCTAATACTGCAACCTGTTCTTTTTGCTAACAATTGCCAAGGAACCAAATTGCTATGATGTTCCATGATTGATAGAAGTATTTCATCTCCTTTCTCTAGATTCGCATCTCCCCATGAACGTGCGATCAAGTTAATACCTTCAGTGGCATTTCTGGTAAACACAATTTCTCGTGAAGATGATGCATTAACAAAATTGGCAGTGATGTCACGAGCACTCTCAAAAGCTTCAGTAGCTTTAACACTTAATTGATGAGCACCTCTATGAACATTGGCATTTTCATAAGTATAGTAATGCTCTAATGCTTTCAAAACCTGTAAAGGCTTCTGAGATGTTGCAGCATAGTCAAGATAAACAATTTGCGATTTAGTACTACCCTCTAAACATAATTCCTGCAATAATGGAAAGTCTTCCCTAGCTCTTTCAGCAACATTTTTATCCACTAAATTCATGATCACAATCTCCCTATCAATTGATCGATAATATTCGAGCGATCATCATTGAATTGCAAATATTTTATTATATCCTGACAGTAACCTTTTAAGAGTAGTTGAGTTGCATCAATAGAGCCAATACCCCTACTTTGCATATAAAAAAGCTCTTCTTCCTGAAGCTGTGTTACCGTAGCCCCATGAGAGCATTTGACATCATCTGCCACAATGGTCAACTGCGGTTTAGTGTCCACACGAGCTTTATTTGATAGCAACAAATTTCTACTTAATTGAGATGCATTAGTTCTTTGAGCAACCCGAGGTACATCAATATTACCCATGAAGATCGAATGCGAGGAATCAATCGCTACAGCTTTATTTAATTGTTCCAAGCATCCTTCTGGTCCATCAAAACGAACAGTTGAGTTAGTAGTAATTTCCTCATGAGCTTTTGTGCATTGAAGCCCACGCAAAATTGTTTTAGCAAAACCATTTAATTGAACAACATGTTGGTGTAAGCGACTCAATGTCCAACCTGCTTGAACAGAAGTTAAGGCATATTCACTTCGCAAATCTTGCTGAATAACTAAATCTGCCACGCAAGTTGCATCGCCCCCACCTAAAGCTAACCAACCATGGTTTAAAGAAGCTTCTTTGCCAAGATAAATTTCCAATAAGTGACTATGCGACGAATCAGAATTACCCAATACAATATGTTGAAGATCCAGATGAGTTTTAGGTTCTAGTACTAAGACAATGCGAGTAGCAGCAAGCTCTCCTGCTGCATTATCTAGGACCATCTCAAGCGAAGGGAGATCAGTACCGTTAACACGCAAGGCAAGGACTCTTCCTGCACATGCATTATTTAGTGCCACACTCCAATCATCATTAGCTGCAGAATGATCAATGGCATTACCTAAGAAACGATTCAATTCATTTGAACTTATATATGAAAACCCCTTAGGCAATGATTGAGAGTCCATCCCTGGACGAACTACAAATCGGACAGTATCCGAGGAAGAAGATGGGGGCAATTGCTGCTCACTAAAGCCAGAAAACTTTGATGCCCTGGAAGCCAATGGAAGCTTAAAAAGCAATTTAATTCGCTCAAGATCACTGAAACGCCAATCTTCATCTGAGCTTGCTGGCAAGCCAGCAAGCTGAAGAGATTGACGACCTCTTAATTGAAAGCTCTCCAGAAGTCCCTCTGGCGCAGGTAATGAATTAATCCAATTAACACTTGGAGAAATCATTCTCAATTCAACTCTGCTTAGTAGAGCTAAGTTCTTCTTCAAGCCACTCATATCCTAATCTTTCCAATTCCAAAGCCAACTCGCATCCTCCAGTTCGAACAATCTTGCCTGAAGACATAACATGAACAAAATCAGGTGTAATTTCGCTTAGAAGTCTCTGATAATGAGTTATCAAAAGGATTGCATTTTCTGGTTTTGCAAGTTCATTAACCCCTGCAGCCACAATTCTCAAAGCATCAATATCTAAACCAGAATCAGTTTCATCTAGAATCGAAAGAACTGGTTCCAATAAAGCCATCTGAAGTATTTCATTTCGTTTTTTCTCCCCCCCTGAAAAACCTTCGTTAACGCTGCGCTCCAGGAAAGCAGGATCCATCTGGACTAATTTTATACGGGAGCGCACCAAATCTTCAAAAGCGAACGTATCCAATTCTTCTTCTCCCAATTGCTTTCGCCTTGAGTTAGTAGCTACTCGTAAAAACTCCAGATTACTAACACCTGGTATTTCTACTGGATACTGAAATCCCAGAAAAACACCAATTCTTGATCTTTCTTCTGGCTCAAGAGACAATAAATCTTTTCCAAGAAATACTACTTTTCCTTTGTTGACCTTATAAGAAGGGTGGCCAGCTAAAACTTTAGAAAGAGTACTTTTCCCACTGCCATTTCGACCCATTACTGCATGAATCTCTCCTGCATTAATCCTGAGATTAACTCCTTTCAAAATGCTCTGATCTTCAACACTAGCGTGCAAGTCAGAAATTTCTAATATTGTTTCTGAAGACGAGTTAATCACAACAAAAAAATAAAAGTCATTTTCAAAAGGTAAAAGAAATCAATTCTAAATTCATCTATCATCCTACTGAACCCTCTAATTTTAAGGCCAATAATTTATCTGCTTCAGCAGCAAACTCCATAGGAAGTTGATTAAAAACATCCCTGCAGAAACCACTGACCATCATAGACACTGCCTCTTCAAAGCCAATACCTCGACTTTGCAAGTAAAACAATTGGTCTTCTGAAATCCTACACGTGCTTGCCTCATGTTCAATACTTGAGATTGCATTCTGAGATCTAATATAAGGGTAAGTGTTGGCTGCAGCTTTGTCTCCAATTAACATTGAATCACATTGACTATAATTACGAGCAGCAACAGCTTTTGGTCCCATTTGGACTAATCCACGATAGCTATTACTTGAGTTACCAGCACTAATCCCTTTACTAACAATTGTAGACCTGGTTCCTGGACCTATATGTATCATTTTTGTACCTGTGTCAGCCTTCTGCATGTTGTTAGTTAATGCAACAGAGTAAAACTCACCCACAGAATCCTTACCTTGAAGAACGCAACTAGGATACTTCCATGTTATCGAAGAGCCTGTCTCAACTTGAGACCAACTTATCTTGCTCCTGTGACCTCTACATTGACCTCGCTTAGTAACAAAGTTGTAGATTCCTCCAACACCATTTTCGTCACCTGAATACCAATTTTGTACTGTTGAATATTTAATAGATGCCTCATCAAGAGCGACTAGTTCTACAACTGCAGCATGCAAAGTATTTGTATCAAACATTGGAGCAGTACATCCCTCTAGGTAACTTACTGAGGAATGATCTTCTGCGATAATTAAAGTTCTTTCAAACTGGCCAACATCGCCAGAGTTAATTCGAAAGTAAGACGACAAGTCCATAGGACATTCAACACCCTTAGGTATATAAACAAACGAACCATCACTAAAGACAGCAGAATTCAAGGCTGCGAAGAAATTATCATTTAAAGGGACTACAGTACCTAAATACTTCTGAACCAAGTCAGGGTATTCATTCACCGCTTCACTTATTGAGCAAAAAACGACTCCCTGTTCTGCCAGTTGTTCCTTATATGTAGTTGCGATAGAGACACTATCAAATACTGCATCAACAGCCACATTAGAGAGTCGTTTCTGCTCACTTAAAGGTATTCCTAATTTATCAAAAGTTTCTAATAATTTCGGATCAACTTCATCAAGACTTTGTTTCTTTTGATTACTTTTAGGAGCCGAATAATAAATAATATCTTGATAGTCTAATTTAGAATAGCCAAGTTCTGCCCAATTAGGCTCTTTCATCTTCAACCATTGCTTATAAGCTTTCAAGCGAAAGTCCAAAAGAAATTCAGGCTCATTCTTCTTAGATGAAATTAGACGTACTACATCTTCAGTTATACCCTTAGTTATCTTTTCAGCTTCGATATCTGTAACGAAGCCGTATTTATAAGGTTGAGAGACTAAATCCTCAACAACATTTTGACTTGTCATGTCAATAGGCAGGTTGAACAACTAGTTTGGCTTTGCAAAATCCATTAAAAGTGGCTGATAGTCAATCTTAATGGTTTTATTAAAACATTAGGTCCCAAAGTACAAAAGGTTTAAGCAGATGAACTCTTAAGGGGGCCACAGGAAGGAGTCCAGAGACCTCAAGGTCTTTTGCAGTCTAAGAAAGTACTTCAACTTTACTAGTAAAGCTTCGGTTTCATTACTCCTGACATGAACTATAAAAAGTTTATTGAGCCATAGCTCTAATAGGCCTATATAACTAGATTCATTAAAAGTTCTCTGGAACGGTCCAACCACTTACTCCTAGTAATGACGAATAAATCCCCTAACGAATTATCTACACCTTTAAGCCGCCAAGAAATTGAGCTCATTGAGGCAACTGTCCTTCCTGCCCTAGAAAAACATCACCTGCGTCTACTAGCCCACTGTCTTGCATGCTTTCAAAGCATTAGCAACGCTGAAAGTGGAGAACTTCCAGATGAAGACCTTAGGATTGGTTGGTGCATGAAACAGCCCACCCTGACTAGGGAGCAAACATTTATACCTATTTTGTTAAAACAGCTCCACTCAGCAGGTTGTCAACTAGAAACATTGGCAAATAGCTTCGGAATAACCCCGTTAGAACTTACTCTTCAACATCTGATCAAGAGCAAACTCCTTCAACATGAACAAATAGAGCCCTAAGCAATATCAAGACGACAAAACCCTTATGGGGTGTTCATCCGCTTTGACCCACTCGTAATTGCTACGCAACTGTAAAAAAAACACATTTCAAAAAGGGCTCAGATTCAACTCAAGCAAAATTGATCCCAGATACTCGTTTACAGGAAATCTGATGAGATCCCTCTTTTTGCAATGGTTCTTACTACCTAGTGGATTGAGCCCAGATCACCTAAACAGTCAGTAGATCCTGACCCCAGAGCAAGGAGTTAAACGTAATCTTCAAATTGATCCGAGAATGATCCCAAATAAAAACGGAGGTTTTCAAGACGTGGCTCAAGCGCAAGATTTTCTGACACGTCTCACCTTGCGCCAACTTAGGCATATGGCCAGTGACTTAGGTGTATCTCTCTACAGTAGAAAGACGAAAGCTGCACTAGTAAAAGCTATTGCTCAAAAGCAAGAAAAAAAGACTGCTGATATTGAACGTCAATCAGAAGATCCTGTTATTAGCGAAGAACAAACAACACAAGGAAATTCAACTAGTGTTGTGTTTGTTCCAAGAGACCCAGAATGGGCTTATGTTTTTTGGGACATATCTGAAGCAGATCGCGAAAGTGCTATTTCAAGAGGAGCAAGTCGTCTTTGTCTCCGTTTAACTGATGTGACAACCAATGAAACCAGAAATATCAACCAACAGACTCTCCAGGAAGTAACAGTAGATAGTCACAGTACTGAATGGTACCTACCCATTCCACTATGCGATCGTGACTACAGAATTGAGCTTGGTTACAGAGTTAATAAAAATTGGATGTCCTTAGCATTCTCAAAAGTCGCACGTGTTCCCGCGCAACATCCAAGCAATCAAATCCTTGATGAATTCGTACCATTCAGCCTCAACAACACATCAAGCTCAGGTGACTTTGTAGCTGACAACTCCATCCAAACAACTTATGAGTCCAGAGACAGTGGTCTTCACGAACGCTTGTATCAACGCGCGACAACCCACGTCCATAAGAAACGAATAGGATCCGAAGAGTTTCAAGAGAACACTTATTCCCATACTCACAACAAAGGTATTAATGATTCCGGAATAGGACTATGGGCTAGCGGTAGAAACGAATCAGGGATTGGTGGAGTATTCCAGCAAAAGGAAGAGAAGCCATTTTGGCTAGTAGCAGATGCAGAACTTATTGTCTATGGCTCAACTGACCCATCAGCCAGGCTAACGATAGGAGGGGAAGAAGTTCCACTCACCAGCGAGGGGACATTTAGATTGCAAGTTCCATTTCGCGATGGTCAGCAAAATTATCCTATCAAGGCCACTGCTGCAAATGGTGATCAATTCCGCAACATCACGCTAACATTTGAACGTGTTACTCCCGAAGATAATTCGAGTCCCAAAATCAATGCTAATTCAGATTGGTTTTAAGAAAATTTTCTCTGTAAGCATATAAATGTTACGTAAGTTTGTAGCAGTTACTCCAATTGCAGGCGCAATACTTTTTCCAATAGTTGTACCTTTTTCAATAGCACATTTCGGCATAAGTGCAGGAATAATAATAGCTTTGTTACTAAGTTGCGCATGGTTCATATCTATGCTGAGCACTTCAGAAATGCCGCATTAGGATTCCCTCAGTTAGAAATTATGATAAGCAAAGTTTTCAAACACCTAACTACATATTCATCAGATGTCAAACTTTAAATCTTACAGCACATCGAAAATTAGGTTGCTAAAACTTAGTTCATTCTTTGCGGTACTCACCTTATTCTTTTTTGGGAACAAAACATTAAGCGATGACTATAAACTAGAAACACTTCCTTCTTTAAAGCTTCTAAAAACGATTCAGTTAAAGGCCTATGATTGTGCCCGCAAAAATAATGAGGATTCATGCCTTGAAACTCAGAATTTAGTTAATCCGCTTATGGACAATAAACTTCTATCTATAAGCTGCAAAGATACTATATGGACATTACTTATGAATGCCAAGAAGAGCAGTGTAAATGATCTGAATCGAGTCAACTCAATCGAATCACCGGCCATGAAACTAACAACAATCTGTCTCAAGAAAGATAAAAAGCAAGGGTCTCCTAGAGGAGGGCTTAGGAAAAACTCTCAAACTCGTACATAGTGTTCATAGTCGCCAGAAAGCGATTTGAAAAGCAAAACTTACAAGCACTCTTTAGATGCGACTAAGAAACCCTTCATAGATGCGCTCTGATAAATGATTTTTATTTATCAAAATAAAAATAGACTTTCCCCGATTTCCACTCTCTACCTAGCGACTTTGTGATAAAACTGAAGCCATCTGCAAAAGGTAAGGCCATTCAACGCACCATAAAGCTAAACACTCCCTTCACTGACCAAAAGCCAGGTACATCAGGCCTTCGCAAAAGCAGTAAGCAATTTCAGACCGAGAACTACCTGGAAAGTTTCATAGAAGCGATCCTACGTACCCTGCCTGGAACAAAAGGTGGGGTATTGGTGGTTGGGGGAGATGGTCGCTATGGAAATAAATCTGCAATTAACATCATTCTTCAAATGGGAGCAGCCCACGGTTTAGATAAAATCATTACAACAACAAATGGCATTCTTTCTACTCCAGCAGCATCTAATCTGATAAGAAGCAGAAAAGCAATTGGTGGAATAATTCTTTCTGCAAGCCATAATCCAGGTGGGCCAAAAGGGGACTTTGGGGTAAAGGTAAATGGATCCAATGGTGGCCCGGCAAACGAATCTTTGACAAACGCTATCTACAAATGTAGTCAAAGCCTAGAAAGCTTCAAGCTTATCGAGAAAGAAAACATATCGATAGAAAAGGAAGGGGTTTTCTCCATCGCTCAAATGGATGTTGAAGTGATAGATGGGGTAAAAGATTATCTAGATCTAATGAATAATATTTTCGACTTTAAAAAAATCAGAGATTTAATAAGTAAAGATTTTTCTATAGTGTTTGATGCAATGAATGCAGTTACAGGGCCATATGCCACCACACTTTTTGAGGAAATCTTAAATGCTCCAAAAGGAACTGTTAAAAACTCTGCCGCCTTAGAGGATTTCGGAGGAGGTCATCCCGATCCAAATCTTACGTATGCACATGAACTAGCAGATCTTTTGTTAAATAAGAAGGTATTTTCCTTCGGCGCAGCATGTGATGGTGATGGCGATAGAAATATGATACTTGGTAAAGGTTGCTTTGTTAATCCAAGTGATAGCCTTGCAGTCATAGCAGCCAATGCCACTTTAATACCTGGATATTCAAGTGGCCTAAAAGGTATAGCAAGATCAATGCCTACTAGTTCTGCAGTAGATATTGTAGCCAAAGATCTTAATATTGACTGTTATGAAACACCAACTGGTTGGAAATTTTTTGGGAATCTACTTGATGCTGATAAAATAACAATGTGTGGCGAAGAAAGTTTCGGGACTGGGAGTAATCATGTACGTGAAAAGGATGGATTATGGGCTGTACTTTGTTGGTTACAAATACTCGCTGAAAAACAAGTATCAGTTTCAGAGTTGATGCAGGAGCATTGGCAAAAGTATGGCCGGCATTACTACTCCAGACATGATTATGAAGCAGTAGAAGCTCCAGCAGCAAATGATCTTTATCAACGACTTGAGGGCATGCTGCCATCCTTGATTGGGAGTTCATTTGGCAACAGCAAAGTTTCTCTTGCTGACAACTTTGAATATACAGATCCCATTGATAATTCTATAACTTGTAAACAAGGTCTCAGAATAATCATGGAGGACAGAAGTAGAGTAATTGTTCGACTATCTGGAACAGGTACAAAAGGAGCCACCTTAAGAATATACTTTGAAAAGTATGCACCCAATACTAATAAAGAAGAATTAAAAAAAGAGTCTCAAGACGCTTTATACGAACTAATCAAAGATATAAATAATCTTGGCCAGATTCATCAAAGGACTGGAATGAATAGGCCAACAGTAATCACATAAATTTGATCAAACTAAAAAAAGCAACCAAAAGACATTTCGCTTATATTAAGTTTGAGATTGTCTTACCATCATCGCAATTCTTCGTCAGGAGGAATAGCCATGATTATCGATTTTTTTGCTTGAGAAGCATTGGACCAGAACCTATTTGAATATCACAGTAATCTTGAGCAAGTCAGGAATGCTCCCTTAGCAGATCGAATGAGGCCTAGGAGCCTAGATGAATTTGAAGGCCAAAACGCAATCCTTGCTGAAGGGCGTCTTCTACGAAGGGCTATTAATACAGATAAAGTAGGTAATTTGATACTTCACGGTCCTCCAGGGGTAGGAAAGACAACACTTGCAAGAATTATTGCGAAGCAAACACGGGCACATTTCACGACTCTGAATGCTGTACTTTCGGGAGTCAAGGATATAAGAGCAGCGCTAGAAGATGCAAAGAGAAGACTGGAGCTTTACCAATTAAGGTCAATACTTTTTATAGATGAAGTCCATCGTTTTAATACAAGCCAACAGGATGCCTTGCTTCCATCAGTGGAGAATGGGACGGTAATTCTGATTGGAGCAACAACTGAGAACCCTTATTTCGAAGTTAATAAGGCTCTACTTAGCAGATCGAGACTTTTTAGATTACAACCTCTCGAAAGAATTGATCTTCATCGACTATTGGAAAGAGCATTAAAAGACGAAAAAAGAGGTTATGGATCTAAGCAGGTCATTATCACTCAAGATGCAGAAAATCACCTGGTTGATATTTCGAATGGAGACGCAAGAAGTCTTCTAAATGCTCTAGAGCTAGCAGTAGAAAGTACTGAGCCCCAAAAAGATGGGTCCATAAATATAAACCTACTAATCGCTGAAGAGTCAATCCAAGAAAGAGCTGTTCTATATGACAAACATGGTGATGCTCACTACGACACAATAAGTGCATTTATTAAATCTATAAGAGGATCAGACGCAGATGCAGCTTTGTTTTGGTTAGCAAGAATGATCGAAGCTGGCGAAAGTCCAAGATTCATCTTCAGAAGAATGCTTATTTCTGCAAGTGAAGACATTGGGCTAGCAGACCCTCAGGCAATAGTCATTGTTCAGGCATGCGCAGAGGCATTCGAAAGAGTAGGCATGCCAGAAGGCATGTATCACCTTAGTGAAGCAGCTGTTTATCTAACTTGTGCGGAGAAAAGCAACAGCATGCTTGGTGTCTTTGACGCATTGATGACTGTTAGGCAAGCAAATAAGCAAGAAGTGCCTCCCCATCTCAGAGATGGTCATAGAGACAAAGAAGCTTTCGGAGATGGTCTCGGTTATCGCTATCCACATAACTTCAAAGAACATTGGATTGCACAGCAATATCTACCAAAAGCTTTGCAAGGAGAAGTTTTTTGGAAGCCCACTACTAGTGGCTGGGAAGGTATGCATCGTTCATTGATGCTCGAACACAAGTCAGCACAAATGGCTGCCTCTCAAGAGTCAAACTCCCCTGAAGAGTTACTTATTAGCAGCTCCCCCGAAGATCCTCATCTCAATAGGTGGGTGCAAAGACAAATAACACAAGCAGGCGACCGCATGAAATTGCTGAACAAGAAGTTATGGCAGGATGCCCACTTACAAAGACAAGATCGCGTACTAATTCTAGGAGGAGGTTCATTGTTATGGGCACTTGAACCACTGAGAAAAGTTCCGGAAGGAGGGGTGACAATTCTCTGCCACAAGAATGAAGATGAGTCACATTTAAGGGCAGAGATTGATTTAATCGAGCCCTTACAAAGGCCTGGAATTATTAGCGGTGATATAGAAAGTTTAAGAAGGCTTGCGAAGGATCAGAGCTTCGAATGGATTGGGGGACGAATCCCAATAGATACATTCGAAATCAAATACTTGCAAGAAATTTTCTCAGTACTTTTAAGTAATTCCTCACCAGATTTAGAAATTAGATTATTAATAAGCAATCCATGCTTAGGTCCAAGTGCAGCCCTAATCCAATTAAATAGTGAGCTTGGAAATAGCACCCTAGAAAATAAAGCTTTAGCAGCTGTAGTTGACAGAGAAAAATCCTGGCTTGAAGGGAAAATAATTAGCAAGGTCCTTAAGAAATCCTTACTCAAGCAAGGACTTAAGATAGAGCTTGAAGAATGGATGGAAACATTCTATCTTAAAATAAATGATTCCCTGATAGAAAGGTTGTTAGATAAGAATAAACCTTATCAAAAAATAATTAAAGGAGTTTCATCCTCAGAAGCTAATCAAGCAATAAGAAAGTTTCTACAGGAATTAAAAGGTGAAAAATTACCACAGTTAATGAAGCATCAAAGATTAATTTGCAAAAAAAGCTAATCTAATGAATAAATAAGGTTTAATTTATACACAACATTGTTGGATTAGCAGCATTACTAAAATCACTTGCAACAGCAATGGCCCAATGAGAATGTCTTAAGTTCATTGAACTTAAGCGAACCTTAAGTGAGTGGTGTTCAATAATGCCTAATTCTTCTCTTGAGTGCCAATGGACTAAGTCATTAGCAAGACTTCCTTTTTGCCATTTAATCGCAGCTTCTTTTATTAACCATTTCTCAAGGACCTTGATCCTGAGATTGTCACCATGCAACTTAGAAATCTGTTGCTGCTCTTTATCTGAAAAATAACGAGAAGCAATATGGTTTGCAGAAAAAGATCGATCTATCCTCTCTATATCAATACCAAGAGGCGATTTTGACCAGCCCACCAATAATGCATCTCTGCAATGACTAATGCTTACAAAGCCCCATCCTTCACTTAACTCAGGCGGGCGACCAGGACGAGCCGTCAGGGGAATATCCAAAGCCTTTACCTTCCAAAGATCGGACAAAGCCTGCCTTAGATACCCACGAGAATGCCTAAACTCTCTTGATCTTCTAGAAGAGAGGCTAGAAGCCCATTGCTCTTCTTTTGGACTGATTTGCTTAAGAGGTGCATTTACCGGAAACAACCACAAAGCAATTACGCTTGGTGTATTGACTTCCTTAGGCACCCATGGCCCTATGTATTGGCGATCCGGCACCAGATTTCACACTCCCAAATCATGAAGGAGAAGCAGTAAAGCTTTCATCGTTCAAAGGCCAACGGATAGTTATTTACTTTTATCCCAAAGATGACACACCTGGGTGCACAAAAGAAGCTTGTAACTTTAGAGATCAATGGACCTCCTTCGATTCCAATGGGATCCAGGTCATCGGAATAAGCAAAGACAATTCCAAGTCTCACTCTAAATTTATCGAGAAGTATGACTTGCCTTTCATTCTTCTTACCGATGCTGAACCATGCCCAGTTGCAAGCTCTTACGAAAGTTATGGTCTTAAGAAATTCATGGGGCGTGAATATATGGGAATGATGCGTCATACATTCGTAATTGATCAAGAAGGTAAAATTGAACAAATTTATTTAAAAGTAAAAGCTGCCACAATGGCTGACGATATCCTTAATGATCTAGGCCTGAAGTAATGCGTTCCTGAATATCAAGCATTCCTTCAAGTACAAGATTGGGATATAGAGCCATTGGAATCTGTCTATCTCTTAATTCATTAAACAAGAAGCTTGAGTCACCACCACATAGCCATAATGGGAGGTTTGCCTCATTTTGTGCCTCTATTAATGCGCCTAGCAATGATTGAACACTTCCTCGCCTCATAGCCTCTGCTGTATTAAAAGGAAATATATTTTTATCAAGTTCTTTTATGGCAGGTTCTTCAAGAGACTCTGTATTCTGAGCCATCGAAGTCAACTGAATACGAAGGCCAGGAATAAGTTGTCCTCCAGAGAACCCTTCATGTATATCTATCTTAGTTAAGCTTAAGACAGTGCCTGCATCAGCAATGATTACACCATCAAGATTACTACTCTGGGCTTGAACTTTCCTTAACGCGCCCCAAGCAGCTAAAGCACGATCAATACCCAAGAATGAAGGTAAATTTCCTATTGGAATATCTCTTAAAAGAATACGATTTTTATTATCTAAAGCCCGATGAGTAGGGACCTTTCCAACTGCAGCCCAATGAAAAATTTCACAATTAATCTCCTCTATTTTTGTTAAATCAGGGGGAGTGTGGACAAAGCTCCAGGTGGCACTTTTGTATTGAGCCCAATGCCAACGAGTATTGCCAATCAAGAGGCAAAGTCTCTCTATATCCACCTTTATATGCCTTCTCCCATTACACCTGGCATATGGATACCACATTCTTGTTTCAGGCCGCCAAAACGTGTTTTTCTTCCTGATGCCTCGCCAGTATCAGGTGAACTAGAATGCCAGTCACCTACTGTTGAGTAACCTTTCTCAAAAAGAGGATGCTGAGGCAAATCATGCTCCTGCATGTAATAAAAAACATCTTTTGTGCTCCAATTCAGCAAAGGTCTTAAAGAACAACGTCCTCTAACCAAATCCAATGGAGTCATACTTTTGCGATGATCAGTTTGAGAGCCCCTTACACCACTAGCCCAACAAAGTGATTTGTAAGTATTTAAAGCATTCTCAAGTGGCTTAACTTTGCGAATCAAGTGATACTTTTCAAGGTCCTCAACTGAGTCAGTCTCCCAGAGAAGCCCATACAGAGCTTCCATGCGAGCAGGTGAAATCTCACTTTGAACTGGCTTGATATCTAAATCAAACCTCTTTGATAGTAAATCTGCATAAAGATAAGTTTCTTTAGGCAAGTACCCTGTATCCACCCAGATCACTGGCACTTTGTCTCCACCTTTGAGGCAGTGCAGCATATGCAGCAGAACCGATGATTGAACCCCAAAACTTGTTGTAAGGACAAACCTTCTTTGAAACTTTTCCAAAGCCCATTCAAGGCGCTCCTTTGGAGCAAGCTTCGTCAAATGAGTTCTAGCCTCTTCAAAAGACAGGCCCAATAAATCTGTGACTTCCTCTTGAATTAACTGGTCTGCTCTTGCAGTAGATGTTCTAGTTGAATCATTCATGCCACCATCATCTAATGCCACGGATCCGTAAAGCTTGCTTAGGGTTCATAAGATCATCCCAGAAATTAGAACCATGGCTAAGAATTACCTAAAAGGTCTTTCAAATAAAAGCAATTTATGAATGAGCTAAGCGCTGCTCTTCAAAATCAAGAGGCCTTAATAACGCTGGCCATTTTATTAATGGCGATAGTGCTCTTTATTGCTGGATCATTGGCACCTGAGCTTACTGGGCTGCTCAGCGTAGGCCTCCTCATAGGGAGCGGAGTATTAACACCACAAAAAGCCCTTGCAGGGTTTGGAAGCCCTGCGCTGATAACCCTCATGGGGTTATTCGCAGTGTCAGCAGCCTTATTTCGCAGTGGAGCTTTAGATCGCCTAAGAGAATTAATAGCATCCGAACAAATCAAAACACCAAGACATCTAATTGCCTTATTGGCATTAGTAGTTGCTCCAATTTCAGGGGTTGTGCCAAATACACCAGTAGTTGCATCACTACTCCCAGTAATTGAAGCTTGGTGTAATCGAAGAAGACTTTCTCCATCAAGAGTCTTACTTCCTCTATCGTTTGCGACAGTAATAGGAGGGACCTTAACTCTCCTCGGTAGTTCAGTAAATCTCCTTGTGAGTGATATCAGTGAACAACTTGGCTATGGCTCTCTAACACTTTTCAGCTTTACCTCTATAGGAATACCAATTTGGCTAATAGGCACTGCATATCTCTTACTTGCTCCTGAAGCCCTGTTACCTGATCGTGGAAGAAATAATAACGACCTAGGTACAAACAAAGACCAAACTGGATATTTCACAGAAGTCTCAATTCCATCCGATTCTCATTTAGTAGGCCAATCTCTCCACAACAGTCGTTTACAAAGAAGATTTGACGTTGATGTTCTTGAACTCCAAAGGGGAAAAGAACGATTACTACCCCCTCTAGCAGATCGAAAATTAGAGCCGGGTGACAGACTGCTTTTAAGAGTGACAAGGGCAGATTTGTTACGTCTTCAACAAGAACACACTATTCAATTAGCAGCAGATGTTCGCAAAACTACTTTGAGCAAAGCAAGCGCTTTTACAAATGGAGATGTTCAAAAAACTGTAGAAGTACTACTCCCTGCAGGATCCACGTTGGCTGGAGCGAGTTTAAGAGAACTGCGTTTTCGACAACGACACAACTCAACGGTATTGGCTTTGAGACGAGGACAACAAACAGTTCAAGAAAGACTTGGTCAGGCAGTTTTACGTGAAGGAGATGTATTGCTTCTTCAAGCACCATTAGATTCAATTAGAGGCCTACAAGCAAACAATGATTTACTAATTCTTGATCAACTTGAGAATGATCTCCCCACCGTTTCTAAAAAACCAATTGCAATTACCATTGCAATTGCAATGCTTCTTTTACCTACGCTGACACCTCTACCGCTTGTAGCAAGTGTTCTTTTAGCAGCTGTGGCAATGGTTGCATCTGGCTGCATCAGACCGAGAGAGTTACAACAATCAATTCGTCTAGATGTGATTCTTTTGTTGGGATCACTATCTAGTTTCAGTGTGGCAATGCAAACAACAGGGTTAGCTGATGCATTAGCACAAAGTCTTGAATATTGGCTCAGAGATTGGCCGACATATGGAGCATTGATCATTATCTTTTTATCTACAACCTTACTTACTCAAGTCATTAGTAATGCCGCTTCAGTTGCCCTTTTCATACCAGTAGCTATACAACTTGCTCCAGGAATGGGACTTCCTCCAACGGCTCTATTACTAACAGTTTTATTTGGAGCCAGTCAATCTTTTCTGACTCCTATGGGCTATCAAACAAACTTAATGGTTTTCGGGCCAGGACGATATCGTTTTCTAGACGTAACTAGATATGGGGCAGGTCTAACTGTCATCATGACCATAGTAATTCCTGGCCTAATCCTTTGGCAATACAAAGTCTTCTAGATTTAATTAATTAGTGAAATTTTCCAAAGCGATATACCAAACTCAAGGTCGGTACAGACGGCTTACAGTCCCTCAGTTTACTGTCGTTACTGGCTTAATAGTTATTTTGATTGGCGCATTAATTATTGCCACACCAATTTGTTCCAATGAGAAAGTAGGGTTTTGGGAAGCACTTTTCACTGCAACTTCAGCAGTAACAGTAACTGGCTTAAGTGTTATTGATATTGGCCAAGATCTAACCATATATGGTCAAGTTGTTCTAGCAACAATGCTTTTAATTGGAGGCCTTGGCCTTATGGCAATAACAACTTTTCTACAGGGATTTGTGGTACGAGGAACAGAGCTAAGGTGCAGGTTAGATCGTGGCAAAACACTCGACGAGTTTGGAGTTGGTGGAGTAGGAAGAACTTTCCGAGGCATAGTTCTGACTGCAACAATCTTGATTCTCATTGGTGCATCTGCTCTATATAACTTTGGATTTACAGATATTCCTGACAAGGGAACACGACTATGGGCATCTATATTTCACAGCATCTCTGCTTATAACAATGCTGGGTTTGGATTATGGTCGAGCAGTCTAGAAAACTATAGAACTAACTGGGTAGTGAATCTAATCATAATCATGTTAATTGTGTTAGGAGGACTTGGCTGGAGAGTAACTAGCGATCTATGGAGTAATCGCACAAACTTAACTAGAAAATCATTAAGTCTCCATACAAGAATTGTTCTAAGAACATCTTTACTTCTAACTCTGCTAGGTACATTTGGACTTTTAATTACTGAATCACTAGGACAAGGAGGATTCTTCAACCAAGTTAACTGGTCAACACGATTAATGAGTGCTTTTTTTGAGTCCGTTAGTGCAAGAACAGCCGGATTTAGCACCTTGCCTCTTTCTTTGGAGAACATTTCCGATTCAGGCCTATTGCTACTTATGACACTGATGTTTATAGGGGCAAGTCCAGGAGGTACTGGTGGTGGAATTAAAACAACTACCCTTGCCGCACTTATGGCAGCAACTCGTTCAACACTCAGAGGACAAAGTGACGTGGTGATAAAAAACCGTCAAATCTCTGACAAAGTTGTTCTAAAAGCAGTTGGAATTACATTAGGCTCAATACTTTTTGTATTAATGATGACCCTTTTACTTGGGCTATCAAACAACGTTACACAAGAAGAAAGCTTCTCTTTCTTGGAAATGCTTTTCACTTCCATCTCAGCCTTCGCTACTGTTGGGTTTGACGTTGGAGTGACAAAACAACTTAGTCATTTGGGTCAATTAATTTTGATAATTGGAATGTTTGTTGGTCGTTTAGGGATACTCTTACTACTTAGCGCTATCTGGGAAGTTATTAGTAGAGATCGTTTACACCGACAAAACCGCATTGGCTTCCCCCATGCAGATCTTTATGTCTGACATTTTCTCCAAGAGGACAACTAATGAGTGAATGGTGGCAATGGTCTCCCAGAGAAAACTCTGAGGATCTTGGATTCGCAGTAGTCGGGATCGGTCGCTTCGGAAGTGCTGTTTGCAGAGAACTAATCCGAAACGGTGCCGATGTTCTTGCTGTAGATAACTCTGAAAGGGCAATTGAAGAGTTACGTCAACTGGAACCTTCCATTGAAGCAAGAGTAGTTGACTGCACAGAAGAAGAATCTTTAAGAGAAGCAGGTGTTCTAGAAATGAGCACTGTTGTA
This sequence comes from Prochlorococcus sp. AG-363-M17, assembly GCA_003278365.1. GTDB lineage: Bacteria > Cyanobacteriota > Cyanobacteriia > PCC-6307 > Cyanobiaceae > AG-363-P08. Next base: position 57,130 of record QCFS01000002.1, read on the forward strand.
GTTGGCATTAGTGAGCCAATTGAAGCAAGTATTACAACAACCCTGCTTGCAAAAGACAGCGAAGGCAGCCGAGTGCGAAAAGTGATCGCTAGAGCTACCAGTGATCTACACGAAAAAATGTTGAAAAGGGTTGGTGCAGATAGAGTGGTTTTCCCTTCAAGAATGCAGGGTGAGAGATTAGGACTTGAACTAGTAAGACCAAACCTTATAGAGCGTCTAGAACTCGACGACCAAACTTGTATAGATGAAATTAAAGTCCCAGATATTTTTGTAGGTCGATCTCTTCGAGACTTAAACCTTAGAAAAAACTATCTTGTAAATGTATTAGCGGCTGGTCCCACAAAAAGGCTAAATGTCAATCCACCTGCGACTTATATTCTTGAAGAAGGGCATGTTCTTGTGGTAATGGGTCTAACAGGTGACCTTCAAAAACTTCCAAAAACCTAAAAACTAATGCACGTACTTGGCCTAATGAGTGGTACAAGTGCAGATGGAGTTGATGCAGTACTAGCCAGCTTTAAAGGCCAGCCAAACCAGCCCAATTGGGAGCTAGTTAATCATGTATATAAGCCTTATCCTAAAAACCTAAAAAGTCTAATAATACAAGCTGGGCAAGGGTCTAAGTACAACAGTCTTGAATGGCTAGAACTATCAGAAGCAATTACAGAAAAATGCTCTGAAGCTGCACAATCTTGTGATCCTAAAGGGCTGGCAGAGCTCATTGGCTGCCATGGACAAACTGTCTGGCATCAATCAGCAACAAATGAACATTTAGGAAAAAGCCTTCAATTACTCCAACCCTCTCTACTTGCACAACTACTCAAAAGAAAAGTCGTATATGACTTCAGAGCTGCTGATATTGCTTTGGGAGGCCAAGGAGCACCCTTAGTTACCATGACAGACGTTGCTCTAATCGGCAAAGGGCAAGCATGGCAAGGAGTCCTAAACCTTGGAGGAATTGCAAACATCACAATCATTCCTCCAAAATCAGGACCTGACCGTCGATCTTCAATTCATGGATGGGATTGCGGACCAGCCAATAGTCTTATTGATCTAGCAGTTGAAAAACATACTGAAGGTCAACTTTCCTTTGACACCAATGGGTTAATTGCAAAACAAGGAGTTGTAAAAGAGTCCATAGTCAAAAAATGGTTAAATGAACCATTTTTCAAATCAAACCCTCCCAAATCAACTGGTAGAGAACAATTTGGCCTAGAAGATTTAAATAGACGCTTAAAAGATATCCCAGAGCTTTCCCCGGAGAGTCAAATCGCAACTCTCACAGCCTTTACTGCTGCAATAATTGCTCAGGATTTTGACCGCCTTGAATCTATAAATCTCGTTCGCCCAAGTGAGCTATTTGTCGCTGGAGGAGGAGCAAAAAATATCCAAATAATGAATGAGCTTAGGAAAAGGTGCCTAGGTACTCGAGTTACAACCTTACAAGAAAAAGGTATTTCCTCTCAGGCAAGGGAGGCTTTGGCTTTTGGACTATTAGCCTGGTGGCACATTCGTAAACACCCTGGGAATAGCCCAGCCGCTACTGGAGCAAGGCGATCAGCAATTCTTGGCATCAAAGTAGAGCCCAATTAAGACCAACTTGACCAATTAATGAAAAGTGAGTCAAGGGCGATTCAGACGAATTCGTCTAGGCGCTCCCCTTAATCGCCTTGGCTGCTGCGCCTCTAATGAAGACCTAAAACCCTCAGTACTTGAAACTCTTTGGCTTTGCGAATTGACTAACCCAGGACTTTGCTCATAAAGCTGAACCCCTTTCTGAATTAAGACCTTAGCCATATTGCTTACGGTCCTGGATTCTTTCTCAGCCAAATCCGAAAGACGGGCACATAGATCTTCTGGCAAGACGACCTGAATCCTTGGCGACTTGGGCTTACCACTAGTAGAGGTTTGACGAGTAGCCACTACCCAGAAAAGATAACGGTTAATAATTAGTGTACAGTGATATGCAAGGATAGTATCCATGACTATGCTCTTATCAAGACCTAACTTTGCCTAAATCAATGGCAATCAAAGGCTCTACAAGGTCCATACCTTTATGTAATAAGAGCCAATTCCCATCAAAGGAGCTCCTAATGCCAAAACCAATCCTTCACCCAGATAGTCGTTCCAAAGCAGCCAACACCCTTGAAAACAAAACACCCGCTTCAAGAAGGAGGCAAAAAGGTAGAAGATTATCTGAGAATAATGATGTTCTCGTTTCAGCCGTAATCAGTTCATGCCTTCTCTCTCACCTTCATCATGTATTGCAAAGAGCAGAGTTTGGCGCATCCCAAGAAGGCAGAAGAGCCCATGCAAAGAACTTTGCTCAATTGCGCAAGGTTCTTTGCATGGATGCCAGAAGCATGGCTGATGCTTCTGCAAAAGGTTTAAACGAAGGCGAGATAGATCAACTAATAACTCCACAAATCAGGCCAGATGCCGCATAGGTGAATAACGTTCCAAATGAAACCCTCCTAATAAATATGAACACTAATGCCGAAGAGCTCTATAAAAGAATTCAGCAGAACCCTGAGTACACACAATCTTTATTCAGGCAAGCGCTTCAAGATCCACAAGGGGCTCTTCAATCAATCTGCGACCTTGGAAAAACAATTGAATTGCCAGTAACCATAGAAGAAGTCAAATCTTATCTGGCGAGCTTGGACGACGAAGACACCAAAAAGTGGGTAATCAAGGCTCGCGGAGGACTCTAATTGGTCTAATTTCTTGATCAGTTACGGATTCTATGGGTGTTGACTGCTTTAAACCACGTCGACCATAGCCACCTCCTCCTGCCAAGCTCCAAAAAAATACGTAGCTGGGGATCGCCAATCCTGCAGCTAAAACCAAAGCGGCAATTTGTTCTAGCCTCGCCATGCCGTAAATTCTAAACATATAGGCTCAATCCGCCCTTAATAAGGAACGATGATCGGTCAAAAATTGCTCTGCCATTGTGTTGCGACTCGAGGGAATCTCTAAAATCTACCCAAATAGCGAAGTCTTATTAGATGTAAATTGGGAAATAAAACCTGGGGACAGAATAGGGCTAGTAGGGGTTAACGGAGCTGGAAAGTCAACTCAGCTAAAAATTATTGCGGGTATTGAAGAGGCAACAACTGGTCAAGTAATACGTCAAGGAGAACCACACATCTCATATTTAAAACAAGAATTTGATGTTGACCCCAATAGAACGGTCAGAGAAGAACTATTTCAAGCATTTAGCAATGCTGCAAAAGTACTTAATGAACAAAGTGTCATTGAGGCAGCAATGTCGACCTATGAAGCAACACATAATGCTAGTTACCTTGAAGAACTAATCAAAAAACTAGGAAATCTTCAAAGCAAATTTGAAGCTCTAAACGGTTATGAACTGGAAGCAAGAATCGAGAAGTTACTCCCCACAATTGGCTTTAAAGCAAAAGATGCTGATCAATTAGTCAGTCATTATTCAGGTGGCTGGCAAATGAGAATTGCATTAGGAAAAATTCTACTTCAAGAACCAGATATTCTTCTACTTGATGAACCTACTAATCACCTGGACATCCAAACAATTCAATGGTTAGAAGACTATCTGATAAAACAAAGTTCTGCAATAGTTGTAATTAGTCATGACAGAGCATTTTTAGATAAAATATGCACACAAATAGTTAACACCGAGAGAGGAGTTTCTCAAACTTATCTTGGAAACTATACAGCTCATATTAATCAAAAAGAACTTAACAAAGAGGCAGCTCAAGCTGCTTTTGAGCGTCAGCAAAAGCTTCTCACAAATCAACAGTCATATATAGATAGATTCAGGGCAAGTGCTACAAGAAGTACTCAGGCAAAAAGTCGAGAGAAGCTTTTGGAGAAGATAGATAAAATTGATGCGCCCCTCTCTTCAATTACTGCACCGAAGTTTCGTTTCCCAAAATCACCTAGACCAGGAAAGAAGGTTGCTCTGATAAGAGATCTAACTCATTGCTATGGTGAAAAAATACTTTTTCTAGGCGCAAACCTTGAAATTGGTCCTGGTGAAAAAATCGCCTTTATAGGACCAAATGGCTGTGGAAAATCAACTCTTTTAAGACTTATACTTGGGATCGAAAAGCCTGATGAAGGGCTTGCTGAAATTGGCACTCACAATATAATCACAGGATATTTTGAACAAAACCAAGCAGAAGCATTAGATCTAAGTAAAACAGTTCTTGAAATAATGTTTCAAGCAGTTCCTGGGTGGACACAAACCCAAGTTCGTTCTTTATTAGGAAACTTTTGCCTCAGCAAGGATGATGTCTTCAAGGAAGTCGAGCTGCTAAGTGGTGGCGAGAAAGCTCGTTTAGCCCTAGCACTTATGCTAATAAAGCCATGTAACCTTCTTATTCTAGACGAACCAACTAATCACTTAGATATCCCTGCAAAAGAAATGTTAGAAGATGCTTTACGAGAATATGAAGGGTCTGCTTTATTAGTTTCCCATGATCGTTACTTTATATCTAAGGTTGCAAATCGAATCGTTGAGATAAAAGATGGGGAACTAGTTGTTTATCAAGGTGACTATAAATATTATCTGGACAAAAAAGAAGAAGAAAGATTGAACGCTAAAAAGGAATTGATTATCGCATCAAAAGAAAAGAAAAGACTTGAGAATAAAGAGCGACAAAGAAAAAAGAAAGCTCAAAGAAAGAACTCTAATAACTGATAATTATTAATAAAATACTTCCACTATCGACGGCGCATGGAAGACATCTCAACTGGTGTAATAAGTAATTCAAATCTTCTATTTCCTCGTCTAACCCCAAAACTAAGAGGAGTCCCTACACCATGAAGATTAATAGCTTCTACAACATCACCAGGGGTCACCATTGGCTCCCTACCGACAGCAACAATTACATCACCAACTCTTAAGCCGCCCAAAGCCGCCGGGCCATCAGGCACAACATAAGTCACCTGTCCACCAGGAAGGGAATTAAGTCCTGGTTGCTTGGAAGGAACAGGTGAAAGGCCTATGCCAACGATAGGGTGACTGGCCCTACCTCTTTCAACTAACTGTTTAGCAATAATTCTTGCTCTATTAATAGGAATTGCAAAGCCCAAGCCTGCACCAGGACCAGATCTCACAAGAGTATTAATTCCAATGACTTCTCCTCTGGAATTCAAAAGAGGGCCTCCAGAGTTTCCAGGATTTATTGCTGCATCAGTCTGAATTAAGTCAAGGCGTTTTCCAGATATCCCCAATTGGGAAACATTCCGATTCAAATTACTCACAATACCAAGAGTGACTGTATTTTCTAGTCCAAAAGGATTACCAACAGCAATTGCCCAATCGCCAACCCGAAGTTGGTCCGAATCTCCCAAAGGCGCTATTGGCCATGGTCCAGTCCCATCGAGTCTTATAACAGCTAGATCAGTCAACGAATCCTGACCCACAACCTTGCCTTGGACCTTTCTTCCGTCAGACAGGCCAATTAATAAACGCTCAGTTTTTTCAACGACATGGGCATTTGTAAGCACTAGTCCTTCAGAAGCAAAAATAACCCCACTGCCTTGTGTTCGCTCAATTCTCCGACGAGGAGCAGGCATGACTTGAAGCCCAAAAAATCTTCGAAAATATGGATCAAAAACCAATCCAGGAGGTAAGCCTGCAGAGGAACTAGAGCGAACAGTTCGCTGAGTCTCAAGAGTCACCACAGCAGGACCGCTACGAGCCACTGCATCAGCAACAAAAGAGTTTTGAGAAAGAGCATTTTGTAAAAATTGGGCTCGAAGGTTCCTTGGAGGGAGGCTTCCTAAAAGTGGTAACAGAATTAAGGCTGCCCAAATAACAAATCTGTCACGACATAACCTCAAAGTCTTGTTCTCAAAAGATGTAACACTACTTATGGGAAGCATAAATTGATCTAACCCTGACTGGAGACTAAAAAAATAAGGTGGATTTTATAGACCTAATAAGAATTTCTAAAGAGTTCAATCTGTCTCCCAGGCCAAAACCTAGACAGATTTCCCGATCTGGATTATCCATTGGCCAACCCTGGGCCCAAAAAGGGCTAAAGCAGGCTAAAATGAATTAATTCTTGTAACAGAAACCTCTTAGCCCTCTGCAAATAGATGCTTTCTAAAAAGTAAAGCTATGTTAGTAAGAAATGCTTTTAAAAATTCAAGCAAATCTCAACTAAAAATAAACTTTAGGCAATTATTCCACTCATCCCAAATCTTTTTAAAAAGAAATAAACGCTTATCATGAACTCGATCTTCCCCATCTTTTATTGTTTTGCAGTCATAATTATCCTATGGCAAGCTTTTCGGATTATGACCCGAGGAAGCAATGCAAACTACATGAATAATTCAAATAACAAGCTCACTAGTGAAAAACAAGATGACGATAGGACTGGTCTATTGACCATCCACCCAGAACTGCTTGATCAAGAAGGAAAAATCACTGATGAAGAGCTTCTCACTGTTAGATTCACAGGCGATAATGAACCACCCCCTTCACCCGAAGCTTCGGAGGAATAAGTTAGGGGGAGGAAAGTGCCAAAGATTGCACTGAAATAAGAGCTAAAAGGGGAGGCCCTGGTGGATCAAAGAACTCGAATCGTTGCTGCAGTAATCAAATCGGTGAAGCTGCCACCTCGTTTTCGACTGCACCTTTTGAAAGAAGACCCTGTGAGGTTGGAGCTGAGCCTCACACCTGCTTATGGGAAAAAACCAGTGCAGGTTGGATTAGTTGAATCTTTAGACCTGGTAGCCAGGCGAGATAGAGAAGGGAGAATCCCTAGAGACCTTCAAGGGACTTGGGATTGGACAGTCAGGCATGGAAAAGTCAGCACAGGGGGTTGGAACCCATTATTGAAAGAGGCTCTACAAACCATGTTTGAGACAGGTCTTCCTGCAATCATTTACGAAGAATTAACTGGAGAGGATTATCACCCCGTAGATGGAACGAGGCATGTCAGATAGCCAATATGCTTGAGAAACTGCTATTTTATTAAGTAAGTCTATCTATTGAGAAGTACAGTAAATAGATTGATTTTTGCACTAGCAAACTTCTTCTTTCTAATTTGTTGATTTCATGTCAGACCAAACAGAAACACGATTCGGATTTGTCAACTACGCCGAGACCTGGAATGGGCGACTAGCAATGATTGGCATCCTAATTGGACTAAGTACTGAATTGTTAACGGGGCAAGGGATTTTAGTCCAAATTGGTCTTGGGTAAATTAAAGGCCTTTTGTATCATCTAGCTCTCTTAATTTTTTAAATTAAATATTCAAGTAATGCAATCAGATATAAATCATAGATTAAGAATGTTCAATCTTACCTATAAGGATCTTGAATAATAAAACACTACCTCACTATTCCATTCAGGAACTAAATACGGCAATCAACAATCTTCTTGAACGAGGGTTCGCACCGCGTTTCTCATTAGACGCCTTAGTGTCAAAGCCTCAAATAAAAAAAGGACACCTATGGCTTACTCTCACTGATGGTAATGCAACAATCTCGGGAGTAGTCTGGTCCTCAAAATTAAAACAAATCTCGTATTGTCCAGAAGATGGAGATGGGGTACTAATCATAGGCAAATTAAATTTCTGGACCTCTAGAGCAATACTAAATGTTCAAATCCTAGATATACGCCCAAATCTAAAAACAGTGTTGAGGCAATTCGAGATTGTTAAAGATCGTCTTCAAAAAGACGGCCTAATTGCAGAAGAAAGAAAGAAAGCAATCCCTAAATATCCTAAGGCAATTGCAATACTCACAAGCGTACCAAGCTCTGCACTAGCCGACATGCTTAGAACAGCCTCAGAAAGGTGGCCAATGACAAAATTATTTATAATCCCAATCCCTGTTCAGGGGAATGCTTCTCGGAAAATCAAATTATCATTAAACAAACTTGCCAGAGAGCATAAGAAGCTAGAAATTGACACAGTTATCCTTGCGAGAGGAGGTGGAAATCGAGAAGATTTAATCGTTTTTGATGATGAAGAAGTCTGTCGCGAGATTGCTGCTTTTCCAATACCAGTAATCACTGGGATTGGACATGAAGACGATCTGACCGTGGCCGATCTAGTTGCTGATTTTCGCGCTGCTACACCAACTGGAGCCATAATTGCGGCAATGCCTAATAAAGAAGCTGCAAAAATTGAGCTCAAGCAACTTACACAAAGGCTAGAGGAGAACTATCAATGGATTCTAAAGAAAGAACAACATAGATTAATGAATCTAAAGATAGGCTTAGAAAGACATTCACCTACAGTCCTAATCAAAAAGTTACAGTTAAGCTTAGAGAGGAAAGCATTTATACTTGAGGCTCTATCTCCGGAAAAATGGGTGAGCAGAGGTTTCTGCATAGTAAGAAATAATTCAGGGAATATAATCCGAAGCGTCAATAATGTTGCATTGGAGCAAGACTTGACAATTCAAATTAGTGATGGGGAAATAACTTCTAAGGTAAGCTCAACCAATCCTAATAGTTAGTCATGAAAAAAATGAACGCCGAAGAGGAAGGTTTCAAAAAGACTAGAAAGAGTTCACTTAGTAAAGGTGAAGCATTGACGATAAAACTTCGTAAAGAAATACAGTCTCATAGCTATGAAGAAACTCTTGAAAGAATAGATAAGCTTCTAGAAAACCTCCAAAATGAAGATGTCCTTCTTGAAGAAATACAAGAAAGCTACCTTAAAGGTAAAATTTACATAGAGCATTGCGAAGAACTCCTTAGTCAAGTTGAACAATCTGTTTCAGAGATAGATATGAATAATGCCAATTAAATTTTTTAGAGCCAAAAATGTTTATATCATTCATTAAGGCCTACATCTTCTGCTTTCACGTCAATAGTTGCCGAGCTAGCAGGTGCAGAGTTGGAAGAATCTTGACCTAGATCATTAGATATTTTGGCTCCACAAACAGGACAAGATAGCGTATTGGAGACAAGATTTGATCCACAAACTTGACAGGTAATCATTTTAGATTGAAGAACTTTCCAACCAATCCAACCCAAGCCTGTCAAAAGAAGAGGTATTAACAAGCTAACAAGCATTAGCCCTCCAGCAACATCAAGCAATACTCTCCCAAGAGATGTTGGCAACAACAATAAGAATGCAACGAGCAACCAAAGGAAAGTAGAGTTTCTTTGCATTTCAAAAACGAAAAAATCTCAAAAACTCCTACATGCTTAAAAAGCATTGCATATGAAGTAAATTTATTTTATAGGCAATTATAGAAAAACGAAACATCTTCATAAATCAAGACCAATGAAACAGGAACTATTTTAGATAACACTTTGTTTCGTAATCTATATAAAGCTCCTATCTACTCTCCGGCGTTGAGATGTACCCGCAAGAACAACACTCCAACACTGCCCATAGTAGATAATTACTCCTATCATCCACACCCAAAGAGTTAGGACCAAAACTCCACCAATAAAGCCATAGGCCTGAAAACGTGATCCAAGGGAAAAGATACTTCTGCTAACAGCAGAATTTAGTATCGTTAACAATGTTCCTATTAAGAATGCCCCTGGAATAAGTGGTCTCAATGGGACTCTTCTACTAGGTAAAAATTTCTGCAATAGAAGCGCCATGAGAGAAAGGCCTAACAATGGAACAATAAATTGTCCGACTTGAATAACTGGTATTTTTGAAAGCACATTAGATATCCAAGGAGAAGTACGCGATATGTCTTCAAGCACAGCGCCTGGAATCATTTTTAAATTTGTAGTGATCTGATCAACTACAACCAAAAGTCCTACAAGAATAACAACCAAAAAAGCTTCTAAGCGAGTTCGGATGAATCGAAAAGCATGTATACGAAATGGTGTAGAAGAATGTTTCAGGGGCAAGACGTCATCCCACAAACGGTCAGTCCCTCTTTGCAGAGTCAAATATGCGTTACCTGAGGTGATAATTAAAAAAACCGCACCTAATAAACCTGCGCCAAAGCCCTGATTCACAAGTTTCACTAGCGTCGTGTCAACCAAACCAACTACTGATGGAGGTAAGGCCTGAGCAGCAAAATTAATAATCTGTTGATCAAGGCCATTTTGTCGACCTAAAAACCACGAAGCTACTGAAAGAGAGATTAATAGTATGGGAAAAAATGACTGTAAAGAGTAATACGCAAAAGCAGCGCTCAGGTCGACACAATCGCATCTTGTCCACTTTTCATATGCACGCCACAAACTCCCTATCAACCATCTGCTACGTCTATGTAAACGAGATCTCACGTTTGGTAGTCCAATATCTAACTAGAAAGGTACCTAATAGAAATTAAATTCACTAGTGATGGATTCAACTAACTTGATCACAAAAATCTCACATTCATCAATAACAACCTATTGAGTGCAATTTAAAAAAATTTTGAAAACTAATAATGACTATGCTTCAAGCAAAGCGTGCCCCCAAGGCAAAAGACGGTCTAACTCCTTAGAAGAAGAAGCTGTCAAGACAGGGAAGTCAACCGCAGCAAGGTCTTGGGACGGTAAAAGCATTGACGGATCAGCTTCAAGCCAATGAATTGGACAATTTAACTCTGAGAGTATTAACCAAGCAGAAGCAAGGTCCCAAATCTTTGGAGTAGCTTCTAAAGCAGCAACGGTCTGACCAGTTGCAACACCTACCATATTTAAGCTAGAAACTCCTAGAAGTCGTATCTTTCCAGGAAAAGGCTGATCAGCCCTTCTTTGCAAAACACGTATTGAGCGACTGCATAAGGAGACGCAAGCACTGTTAGCTGAATTACGAGTTTCAACAGTGATTTGTTGATTATTGACCCAAACACCTTGTCCTCTAATTGCAACTATTCTCTTCTTAAGCAAAGGAAGGTCTAAAAAGGCAAGCGCTGGAAGACCACCTTCAAAACGAGCAACAGAAATAGCCCAATGTGGAATACCAGCAGCAAAGTTTGTTGTTCCATCTAATGGGTCAACTACCCAAAAAGCACTTGTCGTAGGAACCAACTTGGATCCCTCTTCACTTAAAACACCTTCACCTGGACAAATGCGTTGGAGGCCATTAACTAAAGTTGCATCACTCCATCTATCACATTCAGTAATTAAAGTTCCATCAGCTTTAACATCAGTGAGGATATTCCCAAAATCCTTACATTGTCTTTGCGCTACACAATCAAGGAGTTTATGAACTTCGTTCACTTGCATTGAGCTAAGCAAAGGAGAGGAATTTATTTGTCTGCTCATTCCGTCTCTTCAATTAAAGGTTTCTGACAAAGTAATTCTAATGAAATCATTCCACTATTTTGAGGGTTCTCATCAGATTCTTTAACATCTAAAAGAGAATTATTCGCGTCACGACACTCTCGGATCTCATCCAAGCCAGTACGTCTGCGTAATTGGGCTAAGTTAGTATTATACGTAGCAATAGCATCTGCATAGTTAACTTCAGCTTGCCTTAAGTCTCTCTGATTATCGAGAATTTCTCTTTGATTAGACACACCAGCATTAAACCTTAGCCTTGCTAAGCGCAACACTTCTCTTTGAGCCTTAATCTCTTCTCTCGTTGAAACAAGAGATTTACTAGCTGTTGTAAGGTTAAAATAACTTTCTTCTACTTCTTTTTTAATTTTATTTCGCTCAGCCAAAAAATTCATCTCCTTTTCCTTAGCACGCTGCTTATTCAAGCGATACAGGGCTCTTGCACTTCCTCCATCAAAAATCTTCCATGTTGCGGTTACACCAATTGTATTACTAGTAGTCCAGGAATAATCCTTATTGCTAGGCTCAACTACATTTAATTGCCCTTGTGTTCTTGAAGTACTAAAAGTATTTACCAAGCTAAATATTGGATCAATAGCTGCTAATGACTCATTTGCTTTATTATTATTTATTGAGATATCTAGAAGATATCTATCTAATTCTTCTCTAAACATATAAGCAGCAATAATGCTCTCTCCTAAGGAGATGCTCCACAAGCCTACTGGGCTGAGCAATGAAGAGGAAATGGGAGTAATGTGTTGAGGAAGGTTAATCACCTCAGCAAGAGAACGTCTTGCTATTTTTTGATCTCGAAGTGAATTATTTAATAATCTTCGATCTCGTGCAAGCTGAGTTTTAGCTTCAAGAGTCTCAAATTTGCTGGCCAATCCAGCATCAAAACGTGCATCAGCATCTTTTTGACTTAGAAGAGAAGCGTTCAATGCTTTGTTGCTAATAAGAACTCCTTGATCGGCACGCTGTAGCTCAAAGAATTTAATTAAAGCTTGCAAACGAATATCTCTTAAAGCAATTAGATATGAATCCCTTGCTCTTTCAAATCCATCTCTTGCAGCTGCAATCTGAGGAACACGAGCTGGATCAACAAACTTCCACTTAACATTTGCACTAAATTGGGTCTTCCATTGACTACTACGTGTATTTGGTGTTGCCGAATAGTCAGGATTATTAAAAGAATCAGCCATTAAGTATTGAGGTAAACCATTGGCACTTAAATCAACTGAGGGATACCACGCAGAAATAGCAGCCAAAAGTTTTGAACGTTCTTGCTCAATCTGTATTGCAGCTGCCTTTAAAGTTGGGTTATTTAATTCAACCAGTCGTTCTACCTCATCAATTGTTAATGCGCGTAGCTGTTTACCCTCAACTAAAGAACGGTCAACAGGTAAAGAAAGGGAACTAGCGACCTTAAAAGAATTTTCTCTTAAAGCCGAATATTTTCTCTTGGAGTCTATGTCAGAAAATTTTCCCGTAGTCTTCTGATGATTAATTGACGCCAGTGCTAATGGACTTGGTACATGTTTCAAGTCCTTTAATTCCAAAAAGCTATGGGGTTTAGCCCTGCCAGCAGTGACTCCTTGAAAAAGGACGCCAGCAAGTAAGAAGATTCTTGCGTGAGTCCAGTACACAACAATCACAAAACTATTAGAAGTTTAGGAACTTTTCGACTTTTCTCCTATCAAAACAGCCACGATGTCAGCCGCTCCATTCACAACCGTGATTGGAACTCCTAGAAGATTAGAAACCATATCCAAATCCATATCATCTAAAAAGACAGGTTGTCCTTCCCTCAACATCATAGATGGCACTATGAGCTGGTCTCCAAGCACTCTTCCTTGGAGACCAGCCAATAGATCTTGCCCAGTAATTAAACCTGTTACAACTTGATCCTGTCCCCAATAAGGACTAGGTAACCCATATAAATGCAGTTTGAGGTCTTTAACTTGGTTAAATCTTGAACAGACAGGCATCAAGATATCTTCAACAAGACTGCCAACAACCCAGCTAAATTCTTTAGGCTCTACAAGAGCTTCTGGCAAAATCTTTATTGCTTCTTCAAGCTCTTCCAAGAAAGATCTAATACTTCCTACGCCATTTTCTTGTTGTGGAAGATCCTCATACTCCGACCTTGGAGGCAAAGGTTTTCCCGCAAGCAAATACCACTCATCTGACAGCCAAGCAAAACGAGAGCCAAAAGCATGCTTGAATTCCGACTGTAATTGTTCTACTTGGCTAATAACATTAAGTGCACACTCTCTATCTACAGGAATCAAGCCATCCTGCTCAGGCCGAAATCTTGTTAATCCAACCGGAACAATTGCAACTGAAAGGACTGCGGGCCAATCACCACTTGCAAATCTTGAAAGATCAATAATTGACTGTTCTAATGCACCCTTATCATTTAACCCAGGGCAAACGACAATTTGAGCATGGATCTGAAGATCGCGCTCATTAAACCAACATAATTGATCCATTAAGAGAACTGCCCGATTATTTCTTAAAAGCTTTGAGCGCAAAGATGGATTAGTAGCATGTACAGATACATATAAAGGTGAAAGACGCTGTTTCTCTATGCGATTCCAATCAGACTGGGTAAGATTTGTAAGTGTCAAGTAAGAACCATAAAGGAAACTCAATCTATAATCATCATCTTTTAAATAAAGGCTCTTTCTTTTCCCATTAGGTTGCTGATCAATAAAGCAAAACGGGCAGTGATTATTACATTGCAAAAGCCCATCGAACAAAGACTCGGTAAAAACAAGGCCCAAAGAGTCATCAAGGTCTTTCTCACATGCAACCACATGTAATTTTCCAGACGAATCAATTACTTCAAGATGCAACTCCTCATCACCAAGTAAGTACCTGTAATCAATCAAATCCCTAGGCCTAACACCATTAATACTTATCAACTTATCTCCTTGCTCAAAACCTAATGCTTCCCCTATAGATCCCTTCTCAACAGAATCCACTACAGCAGGCAATGGCTGCCTTCTAAAAGAATCCGAATCAATTACAGCATCCGCCATACTGGCGGAATTCTCATTCCACACTTTTAAAAAGAGAGTTCTTTATTAGCTTTATGGCAACTTTAGCCATAAAGCTAATAAAGAAAATCCAAAAAATATTCTGTAGAAAACAAAAATCCAAGTGCTATGAGTTTGGAGGTACTTCAACAACCAATGTATAGAAAGCCATGAAGTAACAGCTGCAGAGAGAAGGCCTACTAGAAGGGGAATAAGACTTACTTGAACAGAATTACCCAAAACATCCTTTAACTCGACTAAGCCGGCAATCGAGATGGCAGGAATCCCAAGTAAAAAAGAAAATCTTGCGGCATCACTTCGACGCCAACCGCTAAATAATGCAGTGGTCAAAGTGATTCCAGATCTCGAAACTCCAGGGACAATCGCTAGAACTTGTGCCAAACCAATCATTAATCCATCCATCCCACTCACCTCCTTCAAGCTTTTACGCATTAACCCAGAAGACTCAGCAATCGCTAGAAAAGCAGCCATCAAAATTGAAACCAAACCAATGGAAGGAATACCCCGCAAAAAAGAATGTTCATAGCCAGGCAAATACTGCTTGACGAGCAATCCAGCAAGCAGTATTGGTGACGTTCCTATGCATATAGCGATACCAAGTCTTGCGTTTGGCTCGCTCCACTTACCATCTTTAAAACTCAAAAAGATCCCCTCAGAAATGCTTTGGAGATCTCGCTTGAAATAAGCAAAAACCGCAAAAATGCTCCCCAGCTGTATTACGGCTGATACAGCGATACCAGGATCACCCCATCCTAAAAGCATCGGAACGGCCTTGAGATGAGCAGTGCTGCTAATAGGTAAAAATTCAGTAAGGCCTTGAACTATCCCTAGTACCAAATACCTCCAACAAAGTGACAAGAGGCTTAATGATTCGGAAAACTCAGGCATAACAGGAAGCTAGCAGGGGCAACAAGCTATTCTCAAAGAAGAATTTCCCTACATATTTCAACAAATAAAGCAGCGTCATTTAAGGTTCATTGGATTTGTTTGAAATTCGGGGAATTGTTTTGTCTAGGAGGTCGAGCAAAACACCAACCCTCTTTCCTGAAGACTTAGTGATTAAGCAGCCTACTAATTCTCTTAAATACCAAGGAGCAACCGAAAAGGAATCAGAAGCATTGCTATCAGGTCCACGCACCCTAAAGTTCTGGACAAGTGCCTTGGTTGTTTTACCAGTTTTACTCCAGGCACCCTGGGTCAGGCTTTCTCCTTACTCGGCCTGTTTATTCAGTCTTGTCATTCTTGGAATTGGGATCTATCTTGCCCAAATTAATCAAGAAAGATTTTCTAACCTAGGTTCATTACTTGTTGGTGTAAGTGGAAGCTGGCTAGGTGGTTGTCTTTTCTGGGGTTGGTTTAGATCACAACCTATCTTGCATCTACCTATAGAAGCATTGGCACTGCCTATAGCAATTTGGGGAATAAATACAAAATGGAAATTAGGTTCAAGCTTTTATTTATCTTGTCTACTAGGAACGGCCTTTACAGATCTTTCAATTGTTCTAACTGGTGTAATGAAAAAATGGCCAGAAGTAATTAATGCCACAATTAGCCAAGCACCTCAAATATTAACTGAGACAGCTGATGAACTTCTTAATGTCCAATCGCTTTTGCTATTGCTTGCAGTCGGTGGACTTATAATAGTTCTTTCATCTTTAATGGAAAGGCAAGCTTCGTTAGACAAGGTGAATGAAAGTAGTTGGTTTGTTGCTAGCGCTGCTCTAAAAACAACATTGTGGATTGATGGTCTTTTTCTTTTAACTGCATTACTTCAACCCAGTCTAAGTGGTTTAATTTAAGAAGAGATCTAGAAATAGCTTCGTAAATATGAGCAAAAACTCATACAAATAGTAATGTTTTCATAGAAAATAATTGAATTGGTGATTCATAATATTTAAGATCTCTCAACCTGATGAGATCTTTTTCAAGACAATCTCTTTGAATCCTGCGATTTCTCTTACTTTTAACTAAATGCTGTCACCAGCTTCCAAGCTAATTTCTACCCCTTGGGATGTCGTTGTTATCGGGGCTGGGGCTGCAGGACTTATGACTTGTCTTGAATTACCCAAGAATCTAAAGGTCCTTTTATTAAACAGAAATACAAGTGGTCGCTCATCAAGCAGATGGGCTCAAGGGGGCATTGCTGCCGTTACCAGGCCAGAAGACAGTATTGCTATCCATGCCGCTGACACCATAAAAGCCGGGCATGGGCTCTGTGATGTTGACGCAGTCAATCTTCTTGCAAAAGAAGCTCCTAACTGTGTAAAACGTCTAGAAGCTCTAGGAATGGAGTTTGATCGTGATGGAGAAACCTTATCAACAACGCTTGAGGCAGCCCATACCCATAGAAGAGTTCTCCATGTAAAAGACAGAACTGGCAGAGCACTTATAGATGTCTTAAGAGATCGCGTGGAAGAACGAGAAAATCTCCTCCATCAAAGAGGTGTTCGTGTCACTCAATTATGGGTTGAAAACAAAAGATGTTGCGGCGTGCAAGTACTTGACGGGGCAATGCTCCACTGGATTCCAGCAAGAGCAGTTGTACTGGCCACTGGAGGAGGAGGACACTTGTTCTCAAACACAACCAACCCAACACAAGCATGCGGAGAAGGTGTTTCATTAGCTTGGGAAGCAGGTGCATCCATACAAAATCTAGAATTCATTCAATTCCATCCAACAGCATTGAAATTGGATGGAGCTCCTTGCTTTTTAATTTCAGAAGCATTGCGTGGAGAAGGAGCCGAATTAGTTGATGCATATGGAGAAAGCCCTGTCGCACATTTAAAACAAAGAGACTTAGCTCCTAGAGACCAAGTAAGCAGAGCACTTGTCGAGACGATGCATCGTCAAAAAAGTACTCATGTTGGATTAAGCCTTAGAAAAATGTCCCCAAAACTAGTAGAAAGTCACTTCCCTACGATCATGAATAGATGCAAGCAATTAGGCCTCGATCCTTTCACTAACTTAATTCCAGTTGCGCCAGCAGCTCACTACTGGATGGGGGGAGTTAGAACAAACTTAGAAGCCAGGACTACTCTCCAAGGACTCTATGCAGTTGGTGAAGTTGCCTGCACTGGGCTACATGGAGCAAACAGATTGGCAAGTAATTCTTTAATGGAATGCCTTGTTTTTGCTAGGCAGCTTTCATCGATAGAACTGGGCCCTCCAAATAAATTTTTAAATAAGGTAGGTTTGAGAAAAGACACCCAAACCCCTCAAGATATTCGTTGCAGTGAAAGCTTCTCATCATTAATTCAAGCAATAGAAAATCTTAGAGAAATCTGTTGGAAAGAAGCAGGTGTAAGTCGCTCTAGGCAGAGAATGCTCATTGCACTGAAGGCCATCAACTCAGACATGAACAATATTAATCAACAGCCAATTCTTCAATATGTAACTAACCAAAATAAAGAGTATTGCAAAACATTCAATGAGACCGAGCGCAGAAGCCTCAACCTTCTACTAGATCTTAACCATAGACAACTTGCAAGCTCATTACTTATACAAGCATGCTTATTTCGAAACGAGAGTAGAGGTGGTCATTTTCGTAGCGACTACCCTTCATCACTACCTTACTGGGAGCGTCATAGTATTCAGATCAAGATGAATGAAATGTCAACCAAGTCAGTACATAAATAAAATTACAAGTTAATTTAAAATATTAATCTGAATAAAATTGATATCCAGTTAACTCTGCTAGTTCTTTAAGTTGCTTTATTCCTGAATAAAGTCTTCCATTGATTTCCCAAGTAGGATAGCCCTCAATACCTTTAGACTCACAAAGCTCTCTTTCATTATTCATTCCATCAGAAGCGCATTCCACTATTCTAAGTTTAGATGCTGCCTCCTTCCCAAACATTTCCTTTTGTTCATGACAATGGGGGCACCAATATGCACTGTATTGGACAACACCCGATTCGGTTAAGTATTTAGCAAAAGCAACTTGAGAAGGAGTACTGCTGCTTTGAACTAGAGGAGGAGTACCTGGTCCGGTTGTCAATTGATCCTGACGTGCAGGATCAATAGCTGATGACCATATCAATCCACCCAAGAGAAAAACAAGTGAGAGTAAAACAATTCTAAAAATAACCTTCCCTATGTCATCCCATCCTCCACCAAATAAAGCTAATAGCAAGAGTGCTATTGAAAGAAATCCCGACAGAAGACAGAAAAAACAAAAAGCATTTATCTTAAAAAACATCAACCATAATAAAACTATGCTAAACGAGGACATCGCAGAAGAAAAACTCAGCAGACCCCACCAAGTCTTTCTAGATAGATCTATTTTATTGCTAGAAAGTCCCGGCAATAATGGCAGGATTGCCATTATCAATATTGAAAAGTATGCAAACAAGCCAATAAATGAAAGAGGAATATCTGTGCCAGAAAAGCTTAAGAAAGTTCCCCATGGACTATTCAAAACCTTGTCACAGCCATTGCTACCACCAGGGCATGAAAGGGATCCAATCCACCCCCACCTATGGAATGTGATAGAACCAGTGTCAATGGCTCCAATTGTTGATAAAACCGCTATAGAGATCCTTGCCCACTTAGAGCCTTGATCTTGACGGCGACGACTAATAAGACGAGATGAGCCCATTGAGGGGAAACATGTTCCACAATTGTGACAGTTTTTCGTCCTCTGAGCAGCTCAGTAATCTAGGTAGCAAGGCTTGCACTTGAAGAAACAATTCTCGAACAACATCTCAAAACTCAAAAAATCACCTCAACCAGTGACTTCCAACAAACAAAACTCTATTAGAAGCGCCAACAGAAAACCTTCTGTTGCGTTTGCGCATCTTGGATGTGAAAAAAATCGAGTTGATACTGAACATATGCTGGGATTGCTTACAGCAGCTGGCTACAAAGTCAGCAGTAATGAATCAGCAGCTTCGGTAGTTGTGGTTAATACTTGTAGCTTTATTCAAGAAGCAAGAGAGGAGTCAATTCGTAAGCTTGTAGGTCTAGCTGAACAAGGAAAAGAATTGATAATTGCTGGATGCCTAGCACAACACTTTCGCGAAGAATTACTAGATTCCCTCCCTGAAGCAAAGGCCGTTGTCGGTACTGGAGACTACCAACACATAGTTGAGGTCCTCAAAAAAGTCGAAGCAGGAGAAAAGGTACAACAAATTACACAAGATCCAATCTTTGTTGGTGATGAACACCTGCCCAGATATCGCACCACAAACCAAGCAATTGCCTACTTAAAAGTTGCTGAAGGATGTGATTATCGTTGTTCCTTCTGCATAATTCCCCACTTAAGAGGCGATCAACGAAGTAGGACTATCGAATCAATTGTTAAAGAAGCCAAGCAACTTGCAAAAGAAGGAGTTAAAGAGCTAATTCTAATAAGTCAAATCACGACAAATTATGGGCTTGATATTTATGGAAAACCAAAGCTAGCCGAACTTCTCAGAGAGCTAGGAGAAGTTAATATTCCATGGATTCGTGTTCATTATGCGTATCCAACTGGACTCACACCAAAGGTTTTAAAAGCCTTTAAGGAAGTCCCTAATGTACTTCCATATCTAGACCTGCCATTACAACATAGTCACCCTGAAGTCTTAAGGGCTATGAATAGACCCTGGCAAGCAAATATGAATGAGGATTTACTATATTTCATACGTGAGCAACTCCCTGATGCAATACTTAGAACCACGCTAATAGTAGGTTTTCCAGGTGAAACAGAAGATCATTTCCAACACCTTGCATCTTTTGTCAAGAAGCAAAGGTTTGATCATATTGGCATATTTACATTTTCACTAGAGGAAGGAACTCCTTCAGCAAAAATGTCAAACCAAATATCTGACGAGGTTGCAATTGCACGTAAAGATCATCTAATGTCTATTCAACAACCAATATCTGCTGAGCTAAATCAAAAATTAGTGGGGAAAACTGTTAATGTTCTAATAGAAGAAAACAATCTAGAAACTGGCCAACTAATTGGTAGATGCAGCAGATTTGCTCCTGATGTTGACGGGCAAGTATACATTAATTGCAATGCAAGACATCACCACATAGTTGCAGGAAGCATTGTTCCAGTATTGATCTCAGATTCTGATATATATGACCTAGCTGGTGAATTAGTAACCATTAAGAATTAAATTCTCTTCTCTTACGAAAAGACACATAGAGATTAAGCAAGCACGGACTTCGCGAAATAGGCCCTGGTATAAAGCCTATCGAATCTCAAAAATCTTTAGGCGAAGAAAGGTTATATCAACTTGACACCCTTCAAGAGCTTTGTAAGCAAGGCAGCAGTAACCAAACCACCAATAACAAGGATCAAGTAAAAAAGGATTCCCATCTCAAAAAGAATAACTCTCCAACATTAGGTCAGAAAGCTCACCAAATTAGCAAAAAGAAGATTTATCAATCCTGTATATATTCACTGCCACTTTTCAGGCAAGCCTCAGCTCTCTGAAGCTCTCTGCCCATATACATAGCATGATCAATCTTACTAATTGGATAAGGGGGCTCCCCTTCGGAAAGTTGTATTCCCATATGTTTTGCACTCTTCGCCCGAAATACAGTCAAAGGTTTCCGTGGCCCACTGCCCTTGCAAGCGAGGATTTCACCAGTCTTAGGATCTATAGCTCTACCAAGATCATCTAGATCATTGTTGTAGTGTTCAACCACAATTTCCTTCCTATATAAGTCAACTTTCACAAGGAAATAACCACTAGGGTCTAAAGCTATGAAGCGTTTAGAGAGCTCGTCATCTAGAGAGCCAATTTCATGATCATTGTCCTTTGAAGTACTCGCAGTAGACATCTCTCTAGCCTATTGAGGGCAAAGAAGGGTTTGCAATCTGAAATGGCAAATCAGCATTAACGGCCTTAATTTCATTAAACTTCAAAACATTTACCTTATTCAACCAGGAACGAATAAGCAAGTCCAAACGTTCGTCATACCAACGATGAACACTTACTTGTGGTTGCAGGCAAAAGCCCCTTCTAAGCTTATGCGAGCCGCCAGCACCAGGATCAAAGCTATGGATATTATTATCAAGTGCCCAATGAATTGGGGAGTAATAACAAACCTCAAAATGAAGGAATGGAATCTCTTCATGAGACCCCCAATAACGCCCCCACAACTTCTTACCATCTGTAACACATAATGACATTGCTATAGGCGAATTCGGATTACCACGATGTGCACTAAACAAAACCACGTTGTCCCGAAGCTGCTGATCTAATAACCTTTCAAAGAAATCCTCAAATAAATATTTACTGCCCCAAACACCCCAACGTGAACAATGCTGTTCATAGAATCTATGCATAGCATGCATAATATTCAAATCCAACTGAGTGCCACTTAATGCAGTAACCTTCAAGCCAGCCTTTTGAATTGCTTTCCTCTCCTTCTTTATGTTTCGTCTTTGATTTGCATTAAAGCTAGAAATATATTCAGAGAAATCTTTTTTGCCATCTGCGAGCCAGAGACTATTGTGATTAATCCATTTAGCACATCCTTCCTTTTCCGCTTCCTTAGCCCAATCATAATCGACATATAGAAAATTACAGCTCAATATTCGATTCTCTATAGCAAATGCATCAATAGCCTGAAACATTAGGCGAGTAAGTGAAGCTTGATCTTCCCCAGGTAGAAAAAAAAAGCGATATCCTTGAGCAGGGCTAAATGGACTCATACCAATGAGTTTAGGATAATAATTAAGTCCTAACTCATCAGCTAAATGAGCAAAGGACTGGTCAAAAATGAACTCTCCATAACTATGGGCTTTCAGATATAAAGGTGCAAAAGCTATTGGCTTATCACCCTTCCATAGAGCCAAGTGACATGATTGCCAACCTTGATTTGTACTAATACTTCCAGATTGCTCTATTGCATTTAACCATCTCCATTTATAAAAGGGAGTTTCCTGACAACGCGTCATTATATTCCATTGATCTTCGGGAATTTCTTGAACAGAAGAGTGCCAACGTACTAAAGGGAGTACCATCTTAATTCAATTTAAATAATAATAGTTAAAAGTAATTTTACAGGAGCAGTCTCCTCTACTTGATGCAAAGTTAGATCGATAAAATACAAACAATGCATATCTAATAAAGTGCGTAAATTTTTGATATAGAGTTAACATTTGAGGCTTCATCCCGAAGCAATACGCTTGCGGAAATAACGCAACAAAAACTCATTTTCACCTAACACACTATGAGATTTCAAAATCCATGAATCAGGTTCAGCGATGGTCTTAGGCATTGGATTGGCATCAAAAGGGATCCAGCTATAACTTCCTCCTATAACTCTGGGGACTACAGTGAGTTGCAACTCATCGACAAGATCTTCCTGTAAAAAAGAAGAAACCAAATGAGCTCCACCTAGTAAAACAATACGAGACAACCCAAACTCAAATAGTTTTTTGAGTGTTGCAGACCAACATCCTGCAAATGGGATCATTGAATGAAAACCTTTAGGAGGAATATTCTTATCAGGTGAACTTGAAGTGATTTGAACAGTTCTAATCAACCATCTTTCTAAAGGTTGCTTGAAGAAGTCAAGATCTAATGAAGTACCCTCCCAACGACTCGCGACCAAGGAAATCGGTTGTTCAGTTCGTTTCTCTGAAAGACGCTTTTGAATTAGTTCTGCAGAGTTAATTAGACAAGTATTACGATGAATTCTCAAAGTACCCCCGCCCAATAGTGCTCCATCAGACCAAGCCAAGGCTTCCTCCAAAACACGCCTGTCTCCTTGGCCACCGAGTGATTTACTATTGTTAAAAGGCATAGCTAATCTCCCATCAATACTTATAGCAAGCACCAAGCGAACCCAAGGCTTTGTTTGAAGCTTCAATTTTTTTCCGTAACTTGCAAAGATTCTGGGATCATCTCTAGTCGTGGTGTTTCAGCATAAACTTCTGCAGCATTATTAGGGCTCTCTTGCAAACGAATTTTATGAAGATTAACCCCTATATCTCTAATAGGCTCAATTAAAAGATCAGAGATATGAAGAGCAATATTTTCTGCAGTTGGAACACAATCAATAAAATGAGGAATATCCTTATTCAAAAATGTATGGTCAAAAGGTTCAACAACCAAGTCATCTACAAGTTTTTGAAGAGAAAACAAATCACAAATCATTCCTGTGCGGGCATCTATCTTTCCACGCACAGTTACATCAAGAAAGTAGTTGTGCCCATGGCCATGAGGTCTGGCGCACTTACCATATATCTTTTCATTTTCCTGCTGAGTCAATTCTGGCCTTGCAAGCCTATGTGCAGCAGCAAAATGAGTCCGAATAGTCAAAAAAGCATCCATAACATCTCCCAGGTAATCCGCCCAAAGGCTGTTGTTTTCATAAAGACGCAAACCAACAATAGGCAAATGCGTGCTAAGCCTTCTCCAAATTATCCGAATCAAGGCCTCAGTAGTCGGCAAGCAACCGTCCGAACGTGAAACATCAAATTCTGGCCACACTTCATTAAGTGAACGAAAATCAAGCTGATCAGTCACCTCAGAGGAGATCGCATGTTTCACATTGGAAAGGTTAAGAACCATTCCATCTACATCCAGCCCTCCAGCCATTGCAACAATTAACTCATAATTATGTCCATGACCTGAAGCTAATGCGCATAAACCAAATCGTGACTTATTTTCTTCTGATGACAGTTCTGGAAGCCAATAACGATGGCTCGCACTAAAGCATGCGCGGCGTGTTATGACACATCCGCGACCGAGACCATGTCGAGCCTGAAGAGAATTAGAACTCATGGAAAGCACTGACAAACAACATCTTAATCATTTATGCAATGAACTGCTCTATGAAAAACCCTTCCAGTAAGACTCTTAGAGAAAGGCTAAAAGGTAGGAATCTCTATTTAATAGGGATGATGGGGAGTGGAAAAAGTACTACTGGAAGGCCACTTAGCCAAGCAATTAACTATGGCTTTGTAGACTTAGATAAAGTAATAGAGCAGGTTTGCGATAAGTCAATCCAGAAGATTTTTGAAGATGAAGGTGAAAATAACTTTAGAAGCATAGAAAATCAGATACTAAATGAAATTGGCCAACGTCACTCTCTCATTGTGTCGACAGGTGGTGGAGTTATAACTCGTTCTGAAAACTGGGGTATTTTACATCAAGGTATTGTTATTTGGCTGAACACTGATAAGAATATTATATTAGCAAGACTAAAAGAAGACTTAGGCAAAAGGCCTCTACTGGAAGGCAAAGATACCCATAAAGTGTTGGATCAACTTTATAAAGATAGGGTTCATATTTATGCGGAAGCAGATTTGGAAATTGTTGTCTCAGAAGAAAGTCCTGAAGAAATTGCTCAAATAATCATTAACAAGCTACCCTCCATTCTTAAGGACGAGGAGGAGCAAGGCGCACAGCAAACCACTTCAATGTAAATCCAGGAGACAAGTCAAGGTCACAAGCAGTATCCAACAAATGTCTAGCAGCCTTTGCCCTATTCTCCAGAGCCTTTAAATCATCAGGCAAATCGTCAAGTGTCTCTAACCAATATTGGAGCCATGCAAGTGTTTCTTCCTGGCTAAGGATTCTCTCTGGCTTGGAAGGTTCCAAGACCAAAAAATAATCACATTCTCGAATTAAAGGGTCAGACATTGGGAAACAAAGAAAGCATTGAGTGACCTCTGAATTGCTTCATTGCAGACCCAACATCAAATGTCAAAGATCCCATATGCCTGATTTCTAGCTATTTTCTACTAAAAGCTAAGTCTATTTTGGGAATTCTTCTGATTCCAATAAGCTCTGATAGGGCAAAGTATAAGGAAGGTAATGTCACTTCCAGCATTTAACTATTCCAATGGGTGAATTCTTCGCCAACGTTGCAAAGTACCCCAAATACCTCATTACAATTATTCTTGGGGTGTTTGCGGCTCTTTTGGAGCCTCTCGTAAAACGCAGCAAAAACCCTGTAACTGCAATTTCCCTGGTTGGAGCCCTTATTAGTGGGTTGATCACGATATCCTTTATTTTACGTGCAATGGTTTCATTACCATCTCAGAACTAACTCCAAATGGCCCAAGGACGTCGAGTTGAGAGAGTTGCAGCACTTATTCGAAGGGAGACCAGCGAACTATTAATTAATGGCATTAAGGATGAAAGGGTTCAAAAAGGGATGGTGACTATTACATCAGTTGAGGTCTCTGGCGATTTACAACACTGCAAAGTTTTTGTCAGCATCTTTGGCGAGGATAAAGAAAAAGATTCCGTATTAACTGGACTCCAAGCAGCTAGCAATTATGTAAGAGGAGAGCTAGGTAAAAGACTTAATATGAGACGTGCACCAGAAGTTATTTTCTTACGTGATAAAGGTATAGAAAAAGGAAGCTCTATTCTTAATTTACTAACGAAACTAAAGGATGAAAGAGAACTTAGAGAAAAGGAATCAGCTGAGATTAATCATGATCAATGACTTCTCAATCAATGCATGATCTAAGAAGCAAAGTTGCCGAGTTACTTATAGTTCGAATCAGTGGATATTCTCAAGATCACTATCGCCAATACCCAAGATGGGAAATGGCTAATGATCAACTCAGAAAACTCTTAAAAGAAGGCCTTGGAGGCGTGATTATATGGGGTGGTAGTTGCAGAGATATACAACATCGTTGTCAAAACCTCAATAAATGGTCCAACAAAAAAATATTAATCTGTGCAGATATTGAGGAGGGCTTTGGTCAACGGTTTCATGGAGGCAGCTGGTTTATTCCACCTATGGGGATTGGTCAGCTTTTTAAAAAGAACCCACTGAAAGCTACAGAGCTGGCAGAAAGTTATGGCAGAAGCACAGGCAGACAAGCAAAATCATGCGGCTTAAACTGGGTTTTAGGACCTGTCTGCGATATAAACAGTAATTCAAAGAATCCAGTAATCAATGTAAGAGCTTGGGGGGAAGATTCTTTGACTGTGTCAGCACTTACATGTGCCTTCCAAAAGGGAGTAGCGCAAACAGGAGTACTTACATGCGCCAAACACTTCCCAGGACATGGGGACACACATTGCGACTCACATCTAGAGTTACCTGCATTGCAGCATCATTACAAAAATCTTGATGAATTGGAGTTAATTCCTTTTAGAAAAGTGATACATTCAGGCATCGATAGTGTAATGACAGGTCATTTACTATTGAAAAATATAGACTCGAAATACCCATCATCACTTTCATATGAATTAACTACTAATTTACTAAGAAAAAAGATTGGGTTTCAAGGGCTTGTTATAACAGATGCCCTAATGATGAATTCGATTACAAGAAAGTATTCATCTGGAGAAGCTGCAGTTCTAGCTTTTTCCGCAGGAGCAGACTTGATTCTTATGCCTGAGGATCCAAGTGAAGCGATCAATTCGCTTATTCAAGCAATAGAAAAAGGTGAGATTTCGATGGCCAGGGTAGAAGAATCCCTCGAGAGGAGAAGGAATGCAATTAAGAAAATCTCTAATTTCGAAATAACGAGAAATGCCTCAATAAATTCATGCGAAATTGAGAACAATGAAGAAAGGAAATTAAAAGAGGAGCTAATTACCAACTCTTCAGAATTTCATAACGAACATACTATAACAATTCATACTAATGGCATTAATCTAATAAGAGTAGATAATTCGGTCAATTGCCCAATATTAATTAAGCCTGCTCCCGCTCTTTCTATCCCTGAATCAGCAGGCTATAAAAGCTTGATTTGCGATGAATTAAGTATCTCTCCATGGCGTAAAGATAAGAATGAACCATTAGATTTAGCACGAATTGGTAATGGGCCTATACTCTTACAACTTTTCATTAGAGGCAATCCATTCCGTGGAGGCAAAGAAAGGAATGAGCCGTGGGTAAATGCCGTAAAGCAACTTCAAAGCAAAAGACTACTTTCAGGTTTAATTGTTTATGGAACTCCATACCTTTGGGAAGAATTACTTAATGTTATTGAGCCACATATTGCCGCTGCATATAGCCCAGGGCAAACAAATGATGTACAAGATTACCTATTAAAGAAACTAATGAAGCAAAGCATTTTCATCGATCAAAAAGCGAAGAAAGCGCATAATGTATTTACAGATTGAGTGATTATATTAATTTCCTTAAGAAAGTCAAAAATCTTTGAAAAAGCATCTCTGAATTAACCATTAAAAAGTTATGTTCATTCTTGCAAATACAATATTCTTTGTGTCTACTGTCATACTTATGCTCACGCAGCGCTAAGTATGAGTTCTCAAATGCAAAAGCGTCTTGAAAAACGAACCATTGTAATTACTCGTGCTGAAGGCCAATCAAGCGAAGTCAAAGAATCCCTAAAAGAACTTGGAGCAAAAGTTCTTGATCTACCAGCCCTCGTGATCGGTCCTCCCAGCGAGTGGGGGCCCGTTGACGAAGCTTTGGGTGAGATAGAAAGCTTTCATTGGGTTATATTCTCTAGCGCTAACGGCGTGCAGGCAATTGAGCAGAGGCTGAATCTAATAAACAAAAGCCTGAGGCACAAACCAACAACATTGAAACTTGCTGCAGTAGGAAGAAAAACAGCTCAGTGCCTTGAGAGATTAGGAGCAAAAGTAGACTTTGTACCACCAAACTTCATTTCAGAGAGCCTCATAGAACATTTTCCAACCTCAGCAATAGGTCTAAAAATACTCTTACCTCGTGTTGAGAGTGGTGGAAGGGCATTGCTGACTAAGGCATTTACAAAAGCAGGCGCAAAAGTAATCGAAATTGCCGCATATGAATCCCAATGTCCTCTCAAGATGCCAATTAGCACTATTCAAGCCATTGAAAAAGAAAAGGTTG
Organism: Prochlorococcus sp. AG-363-M17; assembly: GCA_003278365.1. Classification (GTDB taxonomy): domain Bacteria; phylum Cyanobacteriota; class Cyanobacteriia; order PCC-6307; family Cyanobiaceae; genus AG-363-P08. The sequence goes on from QCFS01000002.1 coordinate 85,144, forward strand.
ATGCCATTGTTTTCTGCAGCGGGAAAACTGTAACCAATACAGCTACATTACTTTCAAATAATGTTGGGACAAATTGGTTGCAAAAACTTAATAATGTGAAAGTAATTTCAATTGGACCACAAACTAGCAAAAGTTGTGAAAGGTTTTTCAAGAGCGTAGATAAAGAGGCTAACCCTCATAATATTGATGGACTTATTAACTCATGCATAGAGCTATTAGGGCATAGGGTTTGAAAGAATTAATTATATCCATTATTCATTAATTACTAACAAGAGTCATTGCAGAGATTGATCTCAGTTTGAAGGTGCATAGCCACTTTCCACTAAGTCTCTAAATCTATCAAGATTTGACTGAAGTTCTTTTGTAACCATTCCTCCTAATATGGAAGGCTCCATTAAAGGGGCTAAAACTTTTGGTAGTTCATAACTAATAGTCAATCTAACCAAAGTATTTTTTTCTTCCTCAAAAAATTTTACTACCCCTGTAGTAGGTAATCCACCCACTGACTTCCACTCAAGCTTTTGCGCATCAATACGCTCAATTATCCGGGCCTTCCATTTAAATCTGAATCCATTTGCAGCGAGAGTCCACTCTGTCAAGTCAGGAAGAGTTTTTGTGTCCTCATCAATAGTTTTAACTGACTCAATCCAAGTCATCCAAAGAGGCATAGCATCCAAATCACTCCACACTGCCCAAACAGATCCAATTGGAGCTTTTATATTGCAAGTAACTGCATGTTCGAGCCAACGTCCCATGATCAAACAACCGCAGAGTTAATTGAACTCTCAACAGACTATTGCATGATTGCAGCAGCAGCCAGATGACCGCTCATAGTTGCTCCTTCCATCGAATCAATATAATCTTGACGGGTATAACTGCCTGCTAAGAAAAAGTTCTTCACAGGAGTAGCCTGCTCTGGCCTATATGGTTCCATACCTGGAGCCTCTCTATATAGTGATTTTGCAAGTTTCACAACATTGCTCCAAACCAAATTTAAATCTCTAGAAGAAGGGAAAAGTTCACGCACTTGTTGGTCAGTATGCGTAACTATTTTTTCGATAGATTTAGGAATCCAAGGGTCTCCAGGAGTAAGAACACACTGTAGTAAAGAACCAAGACCCTCCCGGCGATAATCCTCAGGACTTGTAATTGCCAAATCAGCAAAACAACTAAAGTCTGCATCAGCCGTATACAGCAAATTATCCAATCCTGCAGGAGAGTGAAGACTCTTCCTAGCGAAATCATCATTCAACTCAGTCACCCAACCGTCATAACGAAGTTGAACAGTTGCAACTGGGACAGCATCAAGATTATGTATTGCTTCAAATTGAGGGAACCTCCTCCAAGCCTCTGGCAGCAACTTCTGAATGCCTGGCACATCACAGGCAGCTAGATACTTATCAGCCTTAATTGTTATATCCCCATCAGGTGATACTAATGTCAAACCTTGAACTTCAGGCACATCTTCATTATCAAAAAGGATCTCCTTTACTCGATGCCTCAAATGAATCTTTCCACCTCTTTGATTGATGTACTGAAGAATTGGGGCAGTAAGCCAACGATGTGGAGATCCTTTAAGAAGGTTGAGCTTTGATGCTTCTGTCCGAGTAGCAAACATTATAAAAATTGTGAGCATGCATCGTGCAGAAATTGCTTCACAATCTATAAACCCAAGGGCATAAGCAATCGGATTCCACATTCGCTGAATACTTTTTAGGCTCCCACCATGGTTTAGAAACCAACTTTGAAAGCTCACAGAATCAAGAGCGCGTATTGTTTTCATTGCACCCTCATAGTCCATTAATCCTCTAACAATTGGACTAGTTCCAAGTGCAAGTGCATTTCTCAATTTATCTATCCAATCGAGCTGTGGAGTAGTGAAAAAGGCTTTTAATCCATTAAATGGAGCACCCATTGGGAATCGGAAGTCCAATGAACGGAGATCCCCTCCACGGTTAACAAATAAATGAGTGTGATCTTTTGGCAGAAGGTTGTCAATCGCACCTACCTTGCGCATTAATGCAAACAAATTTGCGTAATTAAAAAAGAAAACATGTAATCCCATCTCTATATGATTTCCCTGAGGATCCTCCCAGCTCCCTACCTTGCCTCCATAGAATGGTCTGGCTTCATAAAGATCCACCTGATGTCCCGCATCAACCAGATCTACAGCCGCTGTAAGACCAGCGAGTCCAGCACCAACGATTGCGACTCTCACCCTCTAATCAGCAAACTACTTACTGACTCTATGAAGTTGAGGAATAAAAATGCCGAAAGCGAAATACGTTAATCCTCATAAAATACTCTTAGCCATTGCAAAATCAATGACCATCCCCTCTCCCACTGGAGTTAGCCATACTGGCCAAGACGGTAAGGGCATACTAATAACCGACACTGCCATGAAACAATTAGCAAGGCTGTGCAATGAACAAGACGAAGACAAGGTCTTAAGAGTGGGTGTTCGTTCTGGTGGATGTAGCGGCATGAGCTACACAATGGATTTTGTTCCGTCCAAGGAGATCCAAAAAGAAGATGAGGTTTACAAATACAAAGTCCCTGAAGGTAGGGAGTTTCATGTGATTTGTGACCCCAAGAGCCTGTTATACATATATGGGATGCAATTAGATTTCAGCACAGAGCTCATTGGGGGAGGCTTCAATTTCATTAATCCAAATGCAACTCAAACATGCGGATGTGGAAGCTCATTTGCTGTATAAAGTCTTCTTAGAAAATGAGTCAAAGAAGCACAACCAACCTTAAGAGGAAAAACTGTACAAATGGAGTCAGCTGAATCCACGCTCTTCGATCAAGCGATGTCTCGCTACCAAGCCGGGGAAGATGCTAATGAATTGTTAGCGGACTTTGAAGCAATTACAGAAGCTTCTCCTAATCAATCATCTGGATGGACATGCCTTGCTTGGCTGCAGTTACTAACTGAACAGTCAGAGAAAGCTTTGCGCTCTGCTCGGATAGCTGTGAAACTTAATTCACAGGATCCACAAGCAAGAATCAACCTTAGCCTCGCACTATTAGCAACAAAATCAAAAGGTGTTAGAGAACAAGTCGATGTAGTTAAGAAAATATTATTTGCTGTTCCAGATTTTGAGAAAGACTTAAAAGAGTCAATTAGTGACGGATTAAATCGAAAGCCGAATTGGGAAGAACTTAAAAAGATAAAAACTTGGTTAGGTCTCTAATTTGGCAAGGATACTTTTACTAAGTAATGGCCATGGAGAGGACGTATCGGGAGCATTAATTGGCAAGAATTTAATATCATTAGGCCATAAAGTAGAAGCAATGCCTTTAGTTGGCTTTGGGAGACCTTATAAGGATAAAGACATTGAAATCATATACCATGGCAAAGAGTTCACTACAGGGGGCATTGGTTATACCAGCTTAAGTGGAAGGTTGACGGAACTATTTGAAGGGCAAATTATATATCTACTAAAACGTATCTGGAAATGCATGAAAATCTCAAAGCAATATGAGTTAATTATAGTTATTGGAGACATAGTCCCCATTCTTACTGCTTGGCTTAGTAGAAAATCTGTTGTCGCATACCTTGTGGCTTACTCAAGTCATTACGAGGGAAAACTTAAACTCCCATGGCCTTGTAAAGAATTTCTTAAAAGCCCAAATTTCAAGGTGATCTTTACTCGTGACAAACTAACAGCTCAAGATTTACAAAGACAATTAAAGCGTAAAGTACGTTTCTTAGGGAATCCATTTATGGACACATTAAACAGCTATTATGAGGACTTCCCTACTTGCAGATATCGCATAGGAATTCTTCCTGGAAGTAGGATTCCAGAACTTTCTAGGAATCTTTTACTGATTCTTAAAATGGTAAAGTTTCTACCAAAAGAACTCATCAAAAATGGCGAGCTGCAAATTGATCTTGCTCTTGTTAGGACATTAAGTAATTCATCTTTAAAAGAGCTGCTTTCCAAGAATGGATGGGAATTACATAATAATCTTGAAATCTCCGATGGCACTTATGTAGTCTCATTGCGAAGAGGATTATTTAATTCAGTACTTCATAACAGTGATCTACTTGTCTGCATGGCAGGTACAGCCACTGAACAAGCAGTAGGTCTTCACAAGCCAGTGCTCCAAATAGCAGGAGGAGGGCCTCAGTTCACACCATCTTTTGCAGAGGCACAAAGAAGATTGCTTGGTCCAACAGTGTTTTGCGCAAAAGGTGCTCCAGGAGAAATGAAAACACTAAAAGAAACAGCAAGAATGGCAATTGAATTATTAGAAGAACTTAATTGCAACGAAAACTTAAACCTTGAGTGCAAGAAACAAGGGATCGACAGAATAGGCCTTGGCGGTGGCGGGAGAAGAATGGCCGAATTTATTTCAAATTTTATTCAGCAATCTTTATCTTAAATGAGCAAGTCAGTTAACTCAAATTAATTAAAAAATAATAGTCGACAGGCTCATAGTATTAATGAATTAAGCGCTTCTTCTAAAGAAGGATACTTGAATTTAAAGTCAAATTTTTCAAGTCGATTTGACGCAACATTCTGTCCTTCAAGAACAACCTTTGCTCCATCACCAAGAACCAGCTTGAGAATAGCTCCTGGTACAGGCAAAATACTTGGTCTTCCGAGTATTTTGCCCAGTGTTGTACTAAAGAATGCCATTGATACTGGGTTAGGCGCAACAGCATTAAAAACTCCCTGCCAAGATTTCTTAACTAGTGCATTACTGATGAGCTGACATAAGTCTGTCCGATGGATCCAACTCATCCATTGAAGCCCGCTGCCTAATGGTCCTCCAAAGCCTGCTCTGAAAATAGGCAGCATTTTGCCAAGTGCCCCTCCATTAGGGCCAAGAACTATGCCCAAACGAAAAATTACGAGACGAGTATTACGCGGCTTAGATATAGCTATTTTCTCCCATTTTGCGCATAGCTCTGCAAGAAAATCATTTCCTTGAGAACTTGTCTCATCAAATTTCTCCTTCAAACTTGTTCCGTAAAAGCCAATTGCAGAAGCATTAACTAACACCTTAGGAGGTCGCCTGATTCGAGACATTGCTTCTACTAATAATCTAGTCGTATCTAGACGACTATTCTCTATAAGCTTGCAATGCTCTTTCGTCCATCTTTTTTCAGCAATAGGTTCTCCTACAAGATTTACAACCGCATCTGACTCTTCTAAGGCTTTCAAAAAATCAAGGTTTTTCCAACTGTTTACATTGGATGGATCAATTTGGAAGTAAATGAGTTTATTCGACTTTCTTGCTTGTTCAAAACCTTTAAGAATCTTTCTACCCACAACAATAACTGTATGATCTTGATCTAATAGTTTAGGAATCAACTCACTCCCAATAAAGCCTGTACAACCTAGTAAAAAAATACGCATTTCACTCTGCTAAGCCATCACAGTGAGCCTAAAGTGAATAGCGTTCAAAAAGCAAAAAAATTATTCATCAGCAATGCTAAGGGAATTATTAAAGCAACACCTGCCTTTCCTAAATGATCCTCCCAACAAGCTTAAGGACTGATCAGATAATAAAAAGCTATCCTTGAAACAATCAGAAAAATCTATGGTTGAGCCCACTGAGCAATCAACTGAACTTGAACCAGTCGCTCCTGCTCCAAAAAGCTTTAGGAAAGGAGCACTTATTCGTGTCAAGCTCGACTCATATGTAGACAGTGTCGAGTCAAAGGCCAGTGATCCTGTGCCCCCTGATTACATTTTGCAAGGGCCTGGTGAGGTACTTATTGTTAAAGGTGAATATGCCCAGATTCGCTGGCGACAACCTGTACCTGATGTATGGCTCAAATTAGATCAATTAGAAGCATGGAAACAATAAAAATCTACTTTTGAGAAGTTAAAGACTGCTCAACTAGCTTTATAGCTCTAGGGATAGAGCGTTGTGCAGATGACAACCTCCAAACAGCACCTCCTAATACGCTACTTAGATCATCTAGGCCTTGTAAAAGATCATTGGCATGCAATCGTTGAGCTTGCTGGACAACATGCGAAGCCTGCCATGGTTTCCAATCAGCAAGAATAACGACGCAGCGATAAATACTTGGCCACGGTGTCTCCGGAGAAATTAATTCCAACTCAGCAAAATAATGTGACGCCTCAGAAGGACGATTCGCTAATACCGCTAATAGCCCAAGCGTCCAGTTCGCTTGAAGGTCCGATCGATTCTGCTCTAATCGACGCAAGGCCATCTCCTGAACCTCTTGACGATAAAGAAAATGCCCATCAAGCATATGATGAACAGCTACCTCACTAAATAAAGGTTCAAGCCCTTGTAGTCCATCTGCTAGACCAACAGCAAGAGAAGGGAATTTTCTAGCGAAGCTTTCTGCATAAGGCGATTTCAGGTTTCTTTTCCATAAAGAATAACTACCACCAGTTTGACGAGGAAAGCGAGCTATCTCATCAAAAACATCGCTTTCACGTATAGCCTTGTCAAGTAATACTGCTGAGTCACGAACCGAGCCCTGATCTCCCTCTGCTAATACAACCCAAGTTGCATAACCAAGAACGGGTTCTATGTCTTCAGGACTACTTCCTAATTGACGACCAACTAATCTTCCCCCCATTCTCCTGCCGAAATAACTCACATTATGCTGATTTAAGTCAGGAGTGCTTGGTACAACAATTAGAGTTGTGGGCACAGCATCAGGGTTGCCCCCACCAGCCATGAGAACGATCTCTTCTAGAGGACCATCATGCCTATGAGAAATTCGCTGGGACTGAGATAACCATGCAGCTGGTAACAATGCCAAAAAACCTGCAAATAAAGCAGTTGGTAAAAATCGATTCAAATATCTTGGTCCACTAGATTTGATCCACAACCCCCATTGCAACCATCCTCGAGATAACAACAACAATAAAAGTGGTAATAGAGGGGCAATATATCTATCACCTTTATTCGGGTTAATAGTTGTGAGTAGCCATCCCAAAATGAGAGTTACTATCAACCAACGCCATGCATAGAAGTCATCATGACTAAAGGACTGTCCTTCTAAGATTGATAAATTCCTTTTTCTCAGAAAAAACCATAAGAAAAGCCCACTTACTCCAACTAAGAGCATTAACCAGCCCAATTGGACTGGCAAAATTACTGGATACCAAAGCCAATTACTTACAGTCCACAAAGATGGATCACCTTCTCTAGCTGCAGACTCAAAGACAGCTCGATTAGTACCGCCAATAGTCGTAATCCAATTGTGATGTAACCATGGGAATAGCCCTACGGCAAACAATCCAAACCCTGCAAAGAGTTGATATCTATAGCTCTTATTGCGATTAAATGCAGCTAAAGCCGCCCATATCAGCGCAGGGAGAAGTATTAATAACGCGCTCTGCTTTACAAGTACCGCAACCAAACATAGAAATGAAGCAATAAACGCTTGATACCATCTAGCACCTGTTTTTGGATGCCACCAACAACCAATTCGAAGTATTGCTAACGAAGCCACTGATGTTAATGGCATCTCCAACAAGTAATCCATCCGAAGATGTACTAATGCTGGCGCAAATGCCACTAACACCACTGCAATTAAAGCAACCATTTGGCCACTTAATTTCAGCCCCCATGAAGCAACCGCAAAAAGTAACAACCCGTGCCAAAGACTTAGGCTCCATGCGGCTTTTTCAGGAGCATCTCCAGCTAAAGCAATAACAGTTCCATTGACCAAAGATGCAAGGGGAGGAATTTTAGGAGACAAATCCAATAATGAATCGAAGCCTCGCCATTCGCCTCCTGGCAAAATCCCCAAAGCTCTCCCATGGTCTAAAGCACTATTGAGATAATCAGCTTGGTCCCAAGATGGGAGACCAGCATATAGATTCCACCACAATCGATCGATGACTGTTGATATAAGCCATAGAAGCACCACAAAAGTCCATAGTCGCCATCTAGTGTTCACGAGTTCACCAAAGTACGACGTTCCTCTTTTAAACAAATTCTCCTTTTTTTTGCTTCGCGCATCATTTCCTTTCCATCATGAAGATAATTGTCCACATAACCCATTGTGTAACGCTCTAACTCAGATAAACCATCCTCAACTTGTGAAAGGCAATAGTAAAGGCTTAAGCCAAATTGATAAGCAGACGAAGGAACAGGGATTGATCGATAAATATCCATCACCTTATCAATGTTTTTACGACTCTTCTCAAGATACAAAACAAACCCCTCCATTAATAAATCATCATATGGATCAGCAGATAATGAACGAAGCTCCTTTGGGAATGGATTAATGACTTTCCCTAAGAGTCGATCAATTGGCAAGTAAACCTTTTGCAACCAATCTTCAATAGCAACCTGAGTTGAACTAGAAAGATCTTTTATCTCACTAGCTGTAGCACTAGCACGAGCATTGCGAACTCCCCGTTGTTGTGCCTCATTGACCAAACAATCAACATGTCTCTTATTGTTATCAAATTCCTTACGCCGATCTTGATCACCTAGTAATTCCCAAGCTGCATTAACTGTCAGGATCGTTTGCTGATCTCCACCCGCATCAGGATGGTGTTTTTTAACTAACTTTCTATAAGCAGCTTTGATCTCAACCAAAGAAGCCTCAGGACTTACCCCAAGCACTTGATATGGATCCTGACCAAAAGATTCTAAATTGCTTTTACATCTCATAAATGTCCATCACCCAAAGCTGACTGAAATGGAGCACCACTAAACATTGGAGTAGACAAATATCTTTCGCCAAAGCTTGCTAAAATTACTACTATTCTTTTTTTATCCATTTCAGGTCTACTCCCTACTTTTAGCGAGGCCGCCACTGCAGCACCACTACTTACACCACATAACAAGCCTTCTTCTCTCGCCAGTCGTCTACCAACATTAATAGCATCCTGATCAGATATAGGCACAATCTCATCTATTAAAGAGGTATCCAAAACTGCTGGAATAAAACCCGCTCCAATCCCTTGAATCAAATGAGATCCAGCATTACCACCAGCAATTACTGAACTAGAAGCTGGTTCTACTGCAATCACTACTAAATTTGGATTACGATCCTTAAGTACTCGAGCGCACCCCGTAAGGGTTCCTCCTGTTCCAACTCCACAGATCAGGTAATCTATTTTCCCATTACAATCAGTCCATATCTCCTCAGCGGTAGTTAACTCATGAACCTTTGGATTCGCAGGGTTGTCAAATTGTTGTAGCAGGTAGGCGTCAGGCATATCATCTACTATTTCCTTTGCCAAGTCTATCGCTCCAGCTATCCCCTCCCCTCCTGGTGTCAATTGTAATTCAGCACCATAAGCCCTCAACATCGAACGACGCTCAATACTCATAGAATCGGGCATCGTGAGGATAAGCCTATAACCTTTTGCTGCAGCAACCATTGCTAAAGCAATACCTGTATTTCCACTTGTAGGCTCAACCAAAACAGTGCGGCCAGGAACAATCGTTCCATCAGCCTCTGCAGCACTTATCATTGCACCTGCAATGCGATCTTTTACTGAGGCAGTTGGGTTAAAACTTTCTAGCTTCGCTAAAATTTCTCCCCTACATCCCGACAATTCGGGCAAACGGTTGAGTCGAACTATCGGTGTTCTACCAACCAAATCGGTAATGTCTTGAGCTATTGGCATTAGCGATTAAGGAATCATCCTATCCACAACACTTCCAAAATATCGCTCCCGAAGTCAAAGGTTCGATTTACGAATCATTTTCAGAAAGAGTCTGTAGATAAATTGTAAATTGAGGTGATCATAATTTAAAGCAATGGAATCTTTAAAATCATTACTCATAAAGAA
>QCFS01000003.1 GCA_003278365.1 Prochlorococcus sp. AG-363-M17
CTAATTGAAGCCAAGTCTCAGGAGAAATCTCTTGAGGCCTCTGATTAAGTCCTATCCCTACTTCTTCTGCAAGATTCTCAAGTTGCTTAGAAGAACAAACGCCAACAAGAGTATTTCTCAACATTTTTCTACGAGAAAAAAAAGCTTTATTCAAAAGGCTCTCAACTTGACGAGCTAAATCAGGGTGCAAACACCTCTCTGATTCAAATGGTTCAATCGCAATAATTTCCGACCAAACCTTTGGTGGAGGGTCAAAACAATCTGGAGAAACTGTACAAATCCTCCTACACCTAGCCATTAGCTGAAGCCTGACACTTAGCGCACTAAAGCTTCGCTCTCCTGGCACAGCTCTAATCCTTTCCGCAACTTCCTTTTGCAATAGCAATATCAACAGCCGATATCTATCTCGTGGAGGCCTATCAAGACGTCCCAATAAACGCTCCAAGAGAGGGCCCGTAATGTTGTATGGGATATTTGCCACAACCTTCGTAGCTGGTAGTCCACTTACAGGAATCAGTGGAACCTTCAACACATCCCCTTCTTCCAAGCTAAAGCGTGGTTGGCCAGCAAAACGTCGTCTTAACCCTTTGACCAAATCTCTATCTATTTCAACAGCATGAACAGAGGCAACATCTGAAGCCAATAATTTTTCAGTCAGAGCGCCTCTTCCCGGCCCAACCTCAAGAACCCTGTCACCTGACCTTAAGTCTGCAGCCTCAACAATTTTCTTCAGGACTGTCGAGTCCCTCAACCAATGCTGTCCAAATCTTTTTCGAGCAAAATGCTTTTTAAGAGCCATGTCCAACCTGCTCAAGATTCACTACTACAGCCTGTAATACTTACCAGTTTCATCCAGCCTCCCACCTATGACACAATAAGAAGAACTTTTTCAGGATTTAGCGTATATCTATCTGGCCGACAAATGGTCCTATGGTCATTTAATTATTTCCATGGTTTGATGCTTACTAGCTTCGTAGCCCTAGCCTCTGCCACAATTATCTTTTTACTGTCTCTCCAACCAAGCTGGGCCGAAAGCAACTTCCCAAAACAAACTACTGACAGCTCTGACATCGATCTTCCCACATTCATAGATGAGGATATTTTTGATGATCTACCTTTTGAGCAACGTCGCCAGGCCCTTAGAGAGGAAGTGGAACTCAGCTCCAAGAAACGAAAAACTTTCTCAGATCCTAAAAAATACAACTTGTTAATCAGATGAGTTTTGACTCCCATAGCCTTGAAAAACTACAAGAGATAAGGAGACAATTACCCAAAAAACTACCCAGTCCCAACTCCACGCGAAATACAACTTCCGATACAGAAAAACGACATATTGTTGAAACAGAGGAGAATCCCGAGAAACTCTTCAAAGAACTTATGAAGATCAGCAAAGATGGCAACGTACCCCCACATCTCTTGACTCGATTAAAAGAAATCGAGGCCAAGTACCCTTACAAAAAGCATGTTCAGTCCACTAGCCCCGGCGAAAGCTCATCCAGATCAACGAAAAGGTCTCAAGCAAAATCGCAAAAACACAAATCACCTGAAACCAAGAAAGAAAATCAACTTTACGTTGACTTCAAACGCCTATTATTGGAAAACGAGGAGGAATGTTAAATCTGAATTAGAAAATTGTGCTTTGCCCATCTCGCTACCGCATTCTTGCTATTGGCAAAATACGAAAAACATGGGTCAAAGATGGCTTCAATCAATACCTGAAACGCCTACCAGGACTGACTATTTCTGAACTGCGTGACAGCACTCCACAACGAGAGGAAAAAGCAATTTGGGCGGCATTAAGTCAAGACGAAATACTCGTATCACTTGCAGAAGAGGGCGAACTATTGTCATCGCTTGAGTTTGCAAACCGTCTAGACAGCTTGGGATCTCTACGGTTGGCATTTGTAATCGGAGGAGCTGACGGCCTAACTCCCGAATTAAAATCTTCGGCAAAATGGAAATTAAGCCTATCTCCCATGACACTCCCTCATGAGCTGACTCGGCTCATATTGATCGAACAACTGTACCGAGCACACGCAATACTCCAAGGGAGTCCATACCATCGCGGCACAACCCCTGTATGATACATTTGTACTAGACAGGGACTGGGTCGCTTTACTGTGATGGTCAATGGTTCTCGAGCAAGTCGCAGTGACGAGCAGTCTTTATCAAAAGAAAACTTATCAAGAAAAAAGACAGCCACAGGGTTTCCTTCGCCTGCTGACGACTACGAGGAAATTGGCATAGACCTCAATAAAGAGTTAATCCATCACCCCACAAGCACTTTTTTCCTGCGTGCTAACGGCAACTCAATGGCAACTAGTGGGATACATGACGGAGACCTTCTAGTAGTCGATCGCAGCCTAGACCCAAAACCAGGGCAAATCGTCATTGCAGTCATCGATGGACATTTCACAATCAAACGACTTACCCACCACATGGGAGTACTACATCTAGAAACGGACAATCTAAGCGAGAAGATAATCAACCCGTATTGCAACGAAAACCTGCACATTTGGGGCGTTGCCGTGTATTCAATTCATTGTCTTAGAAATGGGAATCAAGCCAATTAAGAAATTCCACCCAAGCAACGAAAAGCATTTAGTGCAATCTACTCAACAGAAGACTCACGGTCGTATTCCATCCCTTTCTCATTCATCCACTGAGCCTCTGTCTTGCAATACTTAGAATGCATATTTACGTGTATCGCTTCAATAAAGGCAAAGCAAGCGACCAAACCCACAGGAATGAACCATGAAGGCGAAGCCCAAAAATCACTTCTACGATTCATTATGCGAGACAACAAAAATCATTTTTATATTCTAAATGCAAGCTTTAGGGAAGCTCGGTCAGCAGAACCTCATGCCAACAAATAACACCCTCTTCAACTTAACCAATTTCTTACTCAACCAAGGATCACAAGCCGCTATCTCGATAGTTCATTAGTACTATGATTATTGCAGTGACGTTTTCTTGCGATGTCTCAGGTCACCGCCTTAATTGATGGCAACAATTTCTACGCCTCTTGCGAGCAAAGTCTCGACCCATCCTTATCTCGCCAGCCACTGGTAGTTCTTTCCAACAATGATGGATGCATTATTGCTCGTAGCAGTGAAGCCCGTGCACTCGGAATCCTCATGGGTACCCCATATTTCAAGATTCACCACAAGCTAGAGAAGTTACAAGTGCAGGTCCGTAGTTCTAACTACGCTCTCTACGCCGACATGAGTCAACGACTCATGTCAATCCTGGAAGCGAACTGTGAAGAGATTGAGATTTATTCTATTGACGAGGCATTTGCTCTCCTTCATCGCCCTGCCAATGGAGATCTACTCTCTTGGGCTCGTCAATTAAGAGCTCAAGTGCATCAAAGTTTGGGCATTCCAATTGCAATCGGTATTGCCATGAACAAATGTCAGGCCAAAATTGCCAACCATACAGCCAAGAAGATAGCTTCACATTCAGGGATCTTCGACCTGGCTACCGAACAAAATACAGATTCTTGGCTTGAAAGCATCGACATCGAAAACGTATGGGGTATTGGTCGCAAACTTGCTCAATGGTGTCGGCTACAAAACGTAAATACAGCTAGACAGTTTCGCGATATGCCAAGTGGCAAGCTGCGCGCAAAGTATGGGGTCAAGGCCATACGCCTACAACGTGAATTACTTGGAGACACCTGTATCCCACTGAGAACAAATCCACCTCCCAAAAAAGAAACTTGCGTAAGTCGCAGCTTTAAGCGCCCAATCACTCAACTCAAGGAATTACAAGAAGCAATCTCCACCTATGTAGTTCGTGGAGGAGAGAAATTACGTCAACAAAACCAAACGACTAGAAGCTTGACCGTATTCGTACAAACAAGTTCCTTCAGCTCATCTTTCTATAGCAAATCAGCAACAACCCAACTCAATCAACCAACTAATGACACAACAACCTTACTCAAGGCCACCATGCCACTTACAGAACAAGTTTTTCGTCCGTTTGTTCCATTCATCAAGGCAGGAATACTCATGCAAGGCCTACAAACAACTAAATACCAACAACAATACCTTTTGGCTAACTACAAGACACAAGAGCATAAAGGTAGCGAACAACTAATGGCAACAGTTGACAAAATCAATAATCTATATGGCTCCAATACAGTTACCTGGGCCAGCTGCGGCAAAGGTACAACATGGAAGATGAGGCGGAATCGGCTAAGTCGCGCTTCCACTACCAAACTCCAAGATATTCCGATAGCGCATGCATAAGGGAACCATAAGAGCCAAAGAAGTTGGCATAAAGCTTATAAAGTCTAAAGAATCAAGTATTAAAGCTATTTTTAAAGAAAGAACAAATTTTCTGGCCACTAAAAATGCCTAATGAGTTGGATAGATTCTTCACGGACACTAGCTAACAAAACCATATGACTACCGTGGACTTGGAGACCAGTTTGATAAGAGAGTGCTTCAGCACTAATTAAAGCGATGCCACAAGTTTCAAACAGCAAAACAGCAATAGTTCCTACCCCACCATGCATGCATTGAAGATCTAAAGCCTGCTTAACAGCACGTTGTGCCTTGTCAGAGCCAATCTTTTCAACAAGTCGTGGCCATAGATCATTTATATGAGCATAGGAATGAAGTTCAATCTGCAAGGTATTCATTAGTAACCAAAGTAGGAAGAGAGGCAAAGACGGAAGTGGTCTAGGACAATTGCTATAAGTTATGAGTGCTGAGAGGTTATTTGTTATCAGGAAGCCTCAATAATTAGAGTGTCTATATAGCCCTAGAGAAAGCCAGAAGAGCGAAGCTCCATAATAGTGGTGAGAAATAAAAAATCGAAGTTGTCTAATCAATAGAAGCAAAACAATAATCAAGCCGAAAGAAATTCATCATCAGAAAAACCAGCGCAACGTTGCTGATCCAGATGAATTATATGTTTACGTTCGGTGTAATAGAGTTCTTGATAATGCAATGCATCTGCATTCAATTCCTGAAACATATTGTCTATTCGATCTTCCATATTTACTGACTCAATCGGTTGCTGCCGTTCCTTCTCAATTAGGTCTGCTATACAACGTTCAAGAGTTTCAAGCCTTTGACCACCCCAAGCCTCCAAAAGATGTCTACAACGTCTAAGACTCTTTTGACGCTCTAACACTGCTGCAGCTCCTCGAAGCTGGAGCATAGGTTTTGATAAAGCTGCAAGTTGTACTTCTCCAGGTTTAAGAAGTGGAGTGAGGCAAGACAAAAGAGAATTGTCGTCAATCACAAATTGATCATTCAGCAGACTTGGCAAATCAAGTTCACCCAGGTCCTCACCAGAATCGGTTCCTCGAATTATTGCTTCCAAACGTGCAGCACCAATATTTGTTTCTTCTAGATCTGTAATTGCAGCCCATAACAAACGATGATGCTGCAAAGTAAAGTCTTCCAACTCTCTTCGTCTTAGTTCCCTTCGAATTGCAAATCGATGCGTAGGGCAGTGAAGATATAAGCGAAGGATTTCCGCCTCACTACGTTCGCTTTGTGTCTCCTCTTCAGCGTTCTTATAACGACTTGATCGGCCGTGCCAACGTTGACCCTTGACTTGTTGGCGAAGATCCTCCTCAAGCTGAAGTGAAAGTCGGCCTTGTCCACCACTTAATCTTTCAGAAACCTTTTGTAAGTAATGAGTACGGACTGCGGTTTGAGGAAGCTTCCCCAGCAATTCAACAAGACCACTAACAACTTGTTGAAACTCATCTGCTTTCGTTAAGTCATGTCCTTGAAATAGTTGATCAATCTGCCAATCAAGCCAAAGAGGTGCCTGATCGAGTAATGCCTTGTATTCTCCTGGACTACTATTTCTAAGAAATTCGTCAGGGTCTTTCCCCGCCGGCAAATGCAGAACACGCAATTGAAGATGTCCCTGCATTGCTAAGTGCTCAACTTCTCCAATCGCTCTATTCGCTGCACGAATTCCAGCACCATCTGAATCAAAATTAAGGACAATACGCTTAGACTCACTACATCGACATAATTGCGTAATTTGTTGATTACTTAAAGCGGTGCCCAAAGAGGCAACTACATTATGTACTCCTGCTGCATGTAATGAAATAACATCAAAATAACCTTCTACAATAACAGCCCTATCGTCTTTTCGAATAGCACCTGCGGCCTTGTCGAGGCCAAAAAGGTGTTTACCTTTCTCAAAAATTTCTGTCTCAGGAGAATTCAAATATTTTGGTTCCGCACCATCAAGGCTTCTACCCCCAAAGCCAATAACGCGGCCCTGACGATCATGAATAGGCACAATGATCCGGTTCCGGAAACGATCATAAAATCCGTTCCCTCCTTTACGAGAAACGACAAGTCCTGCTGCTTCAAGTAAGTCCACAGGAAGATTTTCAACATTCTGAAGATATGTCAGTAATCCATCCCAAGCATCAGGTGCATAGCCGATACAAAAAGTCTCAAGAGTTAGATCAGAAAGGCCACGTTTGTTACGTAGATAATCCAAAGCGAGAATACCTTTTTCACCTAACAATTGACTTCGAAACCAACCCGTCGCCAATGAAAGGACTTTGTGTAATTGATCTCTGCGTGAAAGTTGCTGCCGTAAGCGCTCCTGCTGAGGTCCCTCAATAGTTTCTATAGGTAATTGATATTTTCTTGCTAAATCAAGAATTACTTCACTAAAACTCTGCTTCTGAAACTCCATTAAGAACTTTATAGAATTCCCTCCAGCTCCACAAGAAAAACAGTAATAAAACTGCTTTGCAGGTGAAACAGTCATAGAAGGCTTACTGTCGTCATGAAACGGACAGATACCTACAAACTCTTTACCTTTCTTCTTCAGAAGAACATGCTCACCAACAACATCAACTATGTCGGATCGCTCTTTAACAGCCTCAATGGTACGAGGATGAAATCTAGGTACAGGCATCGGGATATTCTGCTTAATGCCAAGTGTTTGGTCTAGCAATCTAAGCAGGAATTAACGCTCTTCATCACCCCGATGCCTCTTGAAGGACAAAAGCGGTGGTCCAAACTCAAGTCCTTGAAACAGAACTGGCCATCAATCACTAAAAGCTCATCAATCCTCATACAAGGGAGCAGGGCTCTAATCTCAAGTGCATTAGCTTTCAGCTTGATGACAGTTTGCGTCAAGCATCTAGGCGGTCGATTACCAGTAGCGGAAATTTTATTTGCAAGAGCCTTGATAAGTCTTGCAATTACCCAGTTCTTACTAAAAAAAGCTGGCATATCGCCCTGGGGTAAAAACAAAGGGCTCCTTTTTGTAAGGGGTCTTCTTGGAACTGGTGCCCTTTATTGTTTTTTCCACGCCCTCGCAAAGCTTCCTCTTGGTTCAGCGACTGTTCTTCAATACACATATCCAACCTTCACTGCAATCTCTGCCTGGATCATATTAAAAGAAAAAATAAGACGTCGAATAATGATTGCTGTCCTTATTGGATGGATTGGAGTCACAATAATCGCAAAGCCAGAGTGGATTACAAAAGGCGACGGTGGGCTACCACTATTCCAAGTATTTATTGCCTTAACAGGTGCATTTCTTACTGCTCTTGCATATGTTTGTGTCCGGAAATTATCAAAGACAGAGCATCCTCTAGTGATTATCTATTACTTCCCTTTGATATCTATTCCTTTATCATTCCCGCTCGTTTTGAGGAACTTAATCATTCCAAGGGGTGACGAATGGCTATGGATAATTGCGATAGGACTACTAACTCAATTGGGACAAATGTGGATAACGAAAGGGCTCACCTTAATACCTGCCGCCAAAGCAAGTGCAATCAACTATGTCCAAGTTCTCTTTGCTACAGCATGGGGTAGCCTTCTTTTTCAAGAACCGATAGATATTGCAATCATTCTAGGAGCCTTGTTTGTGCTTATTGGAACGATGATCAGCTTGAGTGGTGGGGATTTAAGAGAAAGGAGAAGTTATTGAATTCACCAGGCAAAGGCTTCAATTAAAAGGATTAGCGTATTAATACTCATCAATCAAGTCTTAACAGCTACTTGCCCAATTCTTAAAGATTGAGCAAGAATAGTGATAGGCAATTAGGTGGTTGTAATTCATGCCACTTTTCAGAAACTATCCCTCTTCATAGCAAGGAGTCAAAACATGAGATTTTTCCTTTTAGCCCTGCTAGCACTAAGCATCGCGCCACCATCCCTAGCTGAGAGTTCTCGACAACGAGGCTACTCAACGAGCCAGACATGTACTCGAAATGAGTATCGAGAAGAGTATGTACCAGGGACACAAGCCTCACCTGGCTATGTGAAGTCTTGGAATGAGACAGTTGAATTTCCCTGCAACTCAAGCAAATCTCACACCAGTCACAGTCACAGACATGCTCAACCAGCAGATTTAGACACCAATGATTGTTCTGAAGGAACAATCATTGGTGGCCTGCTAGGGGCAGGCCTAGCAGGCATGGGGTCACGTGGAAAAGACCAGTGGCTTGCTGTCCCAGCAGGAGGAGTAGCAGGGGCAATGATTGGGTGCCAAGTAGATGGAGGCTGAGGATAACTCAAATATCCTTTAGATTTTCTACTTCCAATTTCAATATCAATCAAAGGCGATATAACTCAAGCAAAGTATCTATAGAAAAGAAAAACCATGATTGGCTGGCTTAAAGGTGAAAAGTTAGAAAGCTGGTATCAAGGCAACCGCCAAGGGGTATTAATAGATTGTGGAGGAGTTGGATATGAAGTACAAACTTCTTCAAAAACTCTTCTAGCTCTAGACCTAAAAACAACCCTTACCCTTTGGATACACCATTTACACAGAGATGAAGGCCAGAGTCTCTTTGGGTTTCCTAGGAAAAACGAAAGGGATTTATTTCGCATTCTTTTAAGTGTTAGCGGAATAGGCCCTCAAATGGCCTTAGGGCTTTTAGAAGCCCTTGAAACAGAAGAACTTGTAAATGCGTTAATCAACTCAGACATCACAAAGCTCACACTCGCTCAAGGGGTAGGCAAAAGGACTGCAGAGAGACTTTCCATGGAATTGCACACAAAATTAATTCCATTTCAAAGTGAAGCAACTCCGCGCTCCACACAAAACGCAGAAAGGATTACACCAGATCTTTTAAACTTAGAGCGATATCAAGATCTGCATTCAACTTTAATTACGCTTGGATACGAAGATCTTGAGATTCGTCGAGCAATTAAATCAATAACACAAGCCAGCTCAAAAGAATTGGATCAAAACGCTGTTGAGCAAATAAACCCAGATAATCAAGAAAGCTTGTTAAGAGCGAGTCTGCTTTGGCTTAGCAATAAAGCCGCCTAAGGGAAGCGCTAGGAGTTAAATTATGGTGTTATTGAACAGGGTGAAAGACAAACATGTCACTCAATACCGCTGAGAAGCAAAAGCTAATCAACACCTACCAGACCCATGGAACGGACACAGGCTCTGTAGAAGTACAAGTCGCAATGCTCAGTGAGCGCATAACAAAGCTGAGTGAGCATCTTCAATCCAACAAACACGACTTTTCCTCAAGACAAGGTCTATTGAAAATGATTGGCCAGAGAAAGCGCTTGCTGAACTACGTCAGGGACAAAAGCGAAGTTCGATTCAACGAGCTCATAACCAAATTGGGCATAAGAGGTTGAAGCATTCCTTAATTCAACTAAACGCCCTTTTAAGCAATGGTTGATCCGAATAGCAAGAGTTCACTCAGTAAAAAATCCACTGTTCCCACACCTAAGAAAGGGAAGGTGAAGCAACGACAAAGTGCGATCCCAAGAAACGTTGCCAATAGAATGGCCAGAAGGATTGCTTTTACTACAGGAATCCCCACAGCAACTGGCATGGGAGTATTCATTGCTAGCTATGTAGTAGTGAGCCGTGGAATTGCAGATATCGCTCCTATTCTAACTCTCTTTATCTCTGCAAGCTGCTTCCTGATAGGGCTTTTAGGCCTTAGTTTTGGTTTGTTTTCAGCAAGCTGGGAAGAAGCACCAGGAAGTTTTTTAGGACTAGAAAATATACGTCCTAATATAGACAAAGTCCGTTCTTCATTTAATAACAGGAATTAATCTAACGTTATTTCAGTAATTATTTAAGGCTCAAACCAATAAGGGGTCAGTGCAGCGAGCATTGAAATCCTTTTGAAGCAAAGAATGCATTGCAGCCTTAGCATCTCGCACACAAAACTGATGTCCTAACCGTACGTATGTAAGGCCGGAGTTTTGTCTAATTGCTGCAACAACAGGCACTTTTACTCCAAATTCATCTTTTGCAGGAATATGTTGAGAAAGACATTCTCTAAGTCGATGTAACAAAGCAAAGTCAACTGCCTGGGAAGGCAATAACTCGATCAAAAGTAGACAAAGGTCATCAATTGCTCGACAGTCATCAACTATTAACTGCACACGATCATCCCGACGATCAACTGAAGCCCAAACCAGCAAACTTGCTTCTAGCATCAGATGATCACAAAGCCGCGCATAGCTTTTAGGAAAGACCACTGCCTCACAGCTACCTGTTAGATCTTCAAGCTGAAGAACTGCCATACGGTCGCCTTTGCGAGTCGTCACTTGTCTCAATTCTGAGATCATTGCAATGACACTAACTTTTGACTTATCAGCCTGGTTATCAATACTTCCAATACCAATAGGAGCAAGAAGTTTGGCTGATGACCTTAATTGCTTTAAAGGATGATCAGAAAGATAAAAGCCAACCAACTCTTTTTCTCTTCGAAGCTTCTCTGTAGGGGGATAGTCTTCAACAGAAGGAGCTTTTGGTGCATTCTTTGAAGCATCTAACGATTGATCTTCATCTTCACTCGCCACCAAATCAAATAAATTACCTTGTCCACTCTCTCTATCCTTTGCTCGTGAAGAAGCCCATTCAATAATTAAGTCCAAGTCTGCAATTAACTGAGCTCTATTTGCATTCTCATCCATAGAATCTAAAGCTCCACAATGAATCAAAGACTCCAAACATCTTCTGTTTAAAATGTTCAATGGCAAACGATCACAAAGCTCCGCTAAAGAGTTAAATGGCCCATCACTTTCACGACTCTGAATAAGATTTCTAATGGCACCATCACCAAGATTTCTTACCGCTGAAAGTCCAAAAAGTATAGATTTCCCTTGTGGAGTAAAGTCAATTCCAGAAGTATTTATTTCAGGAGGCATAACCTCTATTCCCATTGAATTACAATTAGATATATATCTCTGAATCTTTTCAGTTGCGCCAGAGTTAACTGTCAACAATGCTGCCATATATGCAACAGGATAATGAGCTTTAAGATATGCAGTCTGATAAGTAACAGCACCATATGCTGTTGAATGACTTTTATTAAAACAGTACTCAGCAAATAAAACCATTTGATCAAAAAGTTGATCAGCAATTTGTGACTCCACACCTGTTGTCTTCAATGCTCCATTAACAAATAAGTCCCTATGTTTTTGCATCTCTGCTACCTTCTTCTTGCCCATAGCTCTACGTAAAAGATCTGCCTCACCTAGAGAGTAGCCAGCAAGGTCTTGAGCTATTCTCATAATCTGTTCTTGATAAACCATAATCCCATAAGTCTCATCAAGGATTGGTTCCAAAGAGGAATGAACGAATTCAATTCCCTCACGCCCGTGCTTACGATTAATAAACTTTGGGATAAGGCCAGCGTCTAATGGGCCTGGTCTATATAGGGCCAAAATAGAAGAAATATCTTCCAAGGAAGATGGTTTCAAATCTCTTACAATTTGGCGCATGCCTGATGACTCAAGTTGGAAGACTCCTTCTAGGTCTCCTCGAGCAAGAAGTGCAAAGGTATCAGGGTCCTCTTTGGGCAAACTATCTGCATCTACTTTCTCTCCAGAACTTGCTTCAACAAGTTCTAAGGTTTTATCAATCATAGTTAGATTTTTCAACCCTAGGAAGTCCATCTTGAGCAAACCCATAGACTCAACATCTTCCATAAAATATTGAGTAATGATTTGACCATCATTGTTTCTCTGAAGTGGCACAAGATTATCTAAAGGCTCTGCTGCAATAACCACACCAGCAGCATGAACTCCAAAAGTTTTATTAGTACCCTCAATTCGAATAGCCATGTCGACCCACTTCTTAACTGATGGATCATTAATATATTTCTCTCTAAACTGACTATTAGGAGATTTTTCACTGATCATTGCTGACAACTTTGCAGGTTTTCCCCGCACAACGGGAATCAATTTTGCTAATCGATCGGCTTCTCCATATGGGATATCTAGAACTCGAGCAACGTCTTTCAAGACCGCCTTTGATGTCATCCTATTGAAAGTAATAATCTGGGCGACCTTATCTTCTCCATAACGAGAAGTTACATAGTCAATAACTTCTCCTCTTCTCTCAATACAGAAATCCGTATCAATGTCAGGCATAGATTTACGTTCTGGATTTAGAAATCTCTCAAACAGAAGGCCAGTTCTTACTGGGTCAATATTGGTAATCCTAAGTGCATATGCAACCAACGAACCAGCTGCAGATCCTCTACCTGGTCCAACAGGGATTTTCTTATCTCTTGCAAAACGAATGTAATCCCAAACAACAAGAAAATAAGTTGCAAAACCCATCTGCTCAATAATCTCAAGCTCATAAGATAATCTTTTAAAATATTCTTCATTAATGTCTTGATCTATAGATAAGCCTAGATGATTCCTTAACCCTTCTTCTGCTACTTCACGCAAGTAACTCTCAGCTGTATATCCATTAGGAATTGGAAAAAGGGGCATTTGGTAGCCACGGAGAATTTGATATTCCTCAACCTTTTCTGCAACTAGTGCTGTATTTTGTATCGCCTTATTAACGATCTCTGGTTCAATATGATCTGAAAAAAGAAGACCCATTTCTTTTTCAGATTTTATATATTCAGTTCCGGTATATCTCAACCTTTTATCATCACTAATCAACTTACCGGTAAGTACACATAGCAAGGCATCATGAGCATCAACATCATATTTACTGAGATAGTGCGCGTCATTAGTAGCGATCAAATCAATTCCTAATTCCTTTGCCATTCGAACAATCTCTACATTCACAATCCTGTCTTCTAGAGATCCATGATCCTGAATCTCTAGATAGAAGTCATCTCCAAAAACCTCTTTGTACCAGGAAGCCACGCTTCTAGCCACATCAGCCCTACCCTGAAGGATGGCCTGAGGGATCTCACCACCCAAGCAAGCAGTGGAAACTATCAAACCTTCGCTATGAGCCTTAAGAAGCTCTTTATCGACACAAGCCCTTGAAAAAATCCCACGTCCTCTAACCCCTCGAAGGTGGCTAAGACTTGTTAGCTTGACCAGATTCCTATATCCAACAGCATTCTTAGCGAGTACCACAAGATGGTAGCGACGTTCTTTCTTTGGCTGAGGATCATCAATAGAACCATTAATGACATACATCTCATTGCCAATAATCGGCTTGATCTCAGCTTTCTTGCAAAGTTTTAAAAGCTCTATAGCTCCATACATCACACCGTGATCAGTCAGAGCCAGAGCTTGCATCCCAAGCTCTTTAGCCCTTTCTACCATCTTTGGAAGCTGACTGGCCCCGTCGAGAAGACTGTAATCGCTGTGATTATGAAGAGGTACAAAAGCCATATCCACAGACTATACGAATACTCAAGATATGGGGCCATATACCCTCATGTACACCATATCTTGTTAAAACTTACTCTTATGGGATGCAGCTACCCTTCGGATGCTTTGCCATCACATCAGAAGCTTTTTCGTACTGATGAGCTACTTGCAGCAAGCGGGATTCCTCTAGAACATTTGTTATCAGCTGAACGCCAATAGGAAGACCACCTCCATCAAAGCCACAAGGCAAACTTATTGATGGCAGCCCTGCAAGGTTGGCAGGAATGGTTAGCAGATCGGATAAGTACATTGCCAACGGATCATCAGCATGAGATCCAGCTGCGAAAGCAGTTGTAGGGGCAGTTGGTGTCAACAATACATCTACTTTTTTAAAGGCATTGTCAAAATCGCGCCTTATCAAGCTCCTTACTTGTTGAGCTTTTTTGTAATAAGCATCTACATAACCCGCCGATAGAGCATAAGTTCCAATAAGAATTCTCCTCTGAACTTCATTCCCAAATCCTTCAGCTCGACTTTTTGAAGTCATGTCAATGAGGTTGTCTGATCCTTCAGAGCGATACCCATATTTAACGCCATCAAAGCGAGCCAAGTTAGAAGAGGCTTCTGAGGGAGCAATGACGTAGTAAGTAGCAATTCCATCATTAAATCGGGGGCAAGATATCTCAACCAATTCCGCACCTAACTCCTCTAGCTGAGTAGCCGCCGCCATGACCGAAGCTGTGACTTCAGACGAAAGGCCTTTCTGGTCAAAGCACTCCTTGATCAAGCCAACTTTTAAACCATTTATTGGCTGATCAAGTGAAGCACAATAGTCAGGAACAGGAGCTTTTAAACAAGTGGAATCCCTTGGATCAGCTCCAGCAATTACCTGCAAGACTTCAGCTGCATCAGCCACAGATGTTGCAAAAGGACCTACTTGATCTAGGGAACTTGCAAATGCAACTAATCCCCACCGACTAACTCTTCCATAAGTTGGTTTTAGGCCAACAACTCCGCAGAAAGAAGCAGGTTGACGGATCGAACCTCCTGTATCTGATCCGAGTGCGACCATGCATTCTCCAGATGCAACAGCTGCTGCACTTCCACCAGAACTACCCCCAGGAACTTTTGATAAATCCCAGGGATTTGAGGTTGGTCCAAAAGCAGAGGTCTCTGTTGAACTCCCCATCGCAAACTCATCGAGATTCGTTTTACCTAAAAGCACAGCTCCAGCTTTCCAAAGCCTTTCAGTAACAGTTGATTCATAAGGCGCTACAAAGTTCTCAAGCATCTTGCTTGAGCAGGTTGTGCTAATGCCTTTTGTACATAAGTTGTCTTTTATAGCTATCGGAACTCCCGCTAAGGGAGGCAAGGATTCTCCAGCTGCCAAAGAATTATCTATTTGATCAGCTTCAGCAAGTGCCCTATCAGAAGTGACAGTCAAAAATGCCTTAATGGAGGGGTCGACCTCCTCTATCCGCCGGATGTACTGTTCAACAAGCTCTCTAGCGGAAATTTCACCTCGCCGTAACCTTCCTCGCAATAGATCTATAGCCATCTATAAAAATCCACCAATCAGTAAATTGACGCTATCAGCAGAGAGGTCATCCATCATCTAAATCGTCAAGGGTTCACTACGACGACCTCGAAAAAAACTATGGCAAATCTTCCCAGACCCTTCAATAGCCAAGTCGCCAATAAACAGGTCTAGATTATTATTCAAGCTCTTCTTTGTAAGAAAAGGACCAAACCAATACGTGACACTGGGTGTATTTGTTTCAACCTTGGCCCACCAAGCAACTCCAAGTTTGTTAACCAAGCTACGCAGGCCCAACAAGAGAGGGCTCATAAAAGCAAATGCAACTTATTATTCATTTTGCCTTCACCAGAACAAAACGTCAGCAAAGGACTGCATTCCCTAACCAATTAAAAACTGCGGACATAATCATAAATATTAATTCCATTAGATCATTCAAAGATAAATCAAGTATCAAATATAATGCTAGAAAATAATATAAGTCGAGTTAATAATCTAGAAACTATAGAACATTATACAATTCTCCTCTTAAAAATTCGCTAGAAAGTTGTTCTTAGAAAATTGCTATTTACTGTCTTCTTTGTCTTCTTCTTTTTCTTTAGATTTCTCTATTTGAGAGCATTTCACTCTTTCGATACGTGGGGATGGGGCCTGTCCTTTTAAATCTTTCATCCAACCTCTCCTAGCAACCTCATATAAAAACATTGCTGTTGCAACTGAAGCATTCAAGCTTGGAGTAACTCCTCTTAGTGGGATACGAACAAGATGATCACAATGTCTGCGAGTTAGTAATGACAACCCTTTATCTTCTGAACCTATAACAACAACCAAAGGTCCATCCAAGTCTATTTCAGGAAGCGTCTGATCACCTTCCTCAGCAAGGCCAATAACTCTATATCCAGATTTCTTAAGGGTTTCCAGGGAACGGTTGAGATTTACCACACGCGCAACAGGGAGATGCTCAAGAGCTCCTGCAGCGACCTTTGCAACTGAACCAGTAAGGCCAGCACTTCGTCTTTGAGGGATAACCAAACCATGTGCTCCTAATGCCTCTGCAGATCTAACAATCGCTCCTAAATTTTGTGGATCTGTAAGGCCATCAAGGGCCAAGAGGAGAGGAGACTCTCCCAAGGAAGAGCAACCTTTTACTAGAGAAGTCAAGTCAAGAGTCTCTGAAGCCGCCGTTTGAAGGACAATGCCTTGATGTACAGCTCCTCCAGTCAATTGAGCCAGTCGGGACCACGTAACTTCTTCAACCAGTACTCCCGAAGACTTCGCATCTCGAAGAAGTTGCAAAAACTTGGCGGAACTTCTTAATTCAGAAGTACACCAAATTCTATGAATAGGCCTACCACTTTCTAAAGCAGCCTGAGTTGCATGCCTACCCCAAAGCAAATCATCTGAAGAGGGGGTACCAAACATCTCAACTTCCGGAGGATGTCCCGAATCATTTTTCCAAGCTGAATATCTGGAGCCCGAAGAAGTGCCCTCTCGAGAGACAGGGGTCCTTCCTCTTGAGAGTGAAGGCTTACCAAGACGGTCTTCTTTTGTCGGAAGAATTTGATCCCTTTTATTAAAGTTCCTTGGATTAGCTCTCCTTGAAGGCCCTCTAGTTTCTGCGTAGGGATTTTTAGATCGATCCTTAAATCCATCATCTTCAATAGATGAATCAGAATCTCTGCCATCCCTTCTTTTCATAGGCCGATATTGACCAATATCATTTTTCTTTCTTCTAGAAG
Source organism: Prochlorococcus sp. AG-363-M17 (assembly GCA_003278365.1). Classification (GTDB taxonomy): domain Bacteria; phylum Cyanobacteriota; class Cyanobacteriia; order PCC-6307; family Cyanobiaceae; genus AG-363-P08. The sequence continues at coordinate 16,842 of QCFS01000003.1, forward strand.
CATGATCCCTCCTAGGAGTTCGACCATTTTCACTAAAACGACCTCTTCCTGTACCCCCAGAGCGGGAAGAATTGCCAGAACGTTTGTCAAACCGAGGGCTCATTGGTTAAGGACCTATTTTTCAAATTAAGGTTCTGCCTCCTCAAGTCGATCGAAGAGCTGCGCAAGTCGCAGAGGATCCTTCAAAAAGAGCCATCCAATCATTGTCTCAAACCCTGTTGCTCTGCCATAGATAGCAGCCTCTCCTTTTCTTGGACCCTGACCTGCTTTATTTCTACCTCTTCTAACTAAATCCATCTCAGATTGAGTCAAAAAAGGTTGAAGCTTGTCAAGAGCAGCCACTTGGGCATCTGCCTTTACCTCTGCGACAACAGAAAGGTGCAACTCCTGAGATCGACCGGGCCTGTGACAATGTCTTAAGCGCTGATGAAGCTCCCAGACAGAATCTCCAAGCCAAGCCAACTGTAAGGGGCCTAAGTCCTCACCAGAAGTAATTGGTTGCTGAACTCGGATCCAACTACTCAACCTGCTAATTGGCTAAACGCTGAAGGTAAATCAGGGACAAGGTGAAGGAATTCCTCCAACCTGACTAGTTTTACAGTCTGAACAACCCTTGCATTACCAACTACCTTAAATGATCTTTTTTCCTTGTTGCACTGCTTTGCAGTTTGAACCAAGGCCCCTAAACCAGAAGAGTCAAGGAAATCAACCTTACTCAAATCAAGAATCAAGGAAGATTTGTTAGTACTCAAAACATCACTCACAAAAGTGAGGAACTGTTTTTCAGAGTAAGCATCAAGCTGACCAGTGAAAGAAAACACTAGACAACCCTGGCGTCGTTCAAAACCGCCACGTAATGAAACCGTAAGTCGCTGCAATTCCGCTATGAGATCAATCCCCCGGGAGGCAATGGGAAGAAGTGTAGGTATTTAGAGAGACCTAAGCCATGGTTTAGCGACGTTTTTCCATAAGAGCTACAAATTTGGCAAAATGATGATCAGCATCATGTGGGCCAGGACTTGCTTCTGGGTGATATTGCACTCCAAAAATAGGTCGGTCACGAAATGAAATAGCCGCAACAGTTCTGTCATTGAGATTTAGATGTGTCACAGAAACAATCTCTTCAGGAAGCGAGTCAGCGTCTAAGGCGAAGCCATGATTTTGGCTTGTTATTTCCACTTTTCCACTAGTGCCACAAGGATGATTCAGGCCTCTATGACCGTAAGGAAGCTTAAAAGTTCGCCCTCCTATAGCCAGACCTAATATTTGATGTCCAAGACAAATCCCAAACAAGGGCAGATCTATCTTCTGGACTAGCTTTTGAGCAAGGTCAATTCCACTAGTGACAGCAGCAGGATCCCCGGGGCCATTAGAAAGAAAAACACCTTCTGGATCTGAGTTAAGAACCAGCTCTAAATCAGAATCTGCAGGTAAAACTTCCACTTCACAACCATGGGCGACGAGTCGATCAAGAATTGATTTCTTTATTCCAAAATCAATTGCTACAACTTTGTATGGTTTAGCGTTTTTATTTTTCAACCTTTGATCAAATTCTACGGAACAAACTTCTTGCCATTTATAGGGAAATTTAGTGGAGACTTTTTCAGCCAAGTTCAATCCCTCCATTAAGGGTATCTTGACTAATTCTTTAAGCAGCTGCTTAGGAGGCGTTCCATCACTACTAATCACACCGTTCATTGCGCCTAGCTCTCGAAGGTGCCTAACAAGTGCTCGAGTATCTATCCCGAAAATCCCAACAACCTTATTCTTCAGAAGCCATTGATCCAGTGAATTAGTTGCTCTCCAATTACTTGGTACAAATGTAATTTGTCTAGCAATTACTCCTTTAAGAGAAGGACTAATGGCCTCTTGATCCTGGGGGTTAACTCCTGTATTTCCTAGTTCAGGATAGGTAAAGGCAACTAATTGTCCGGCATAGCTTGGGTCTGTAATGACCTCCTGATAACCAGTCATTCCAGTATTAAAGACGACCTCTCCGAAAACAGTGCCTACATGGCCAAAGGATTGTCCTTCAAACAAGGTTCCATCTGCCAACAAAAGAAATGCTGGTTTTTGCAAAGGCAAATTCATTAGCAAAGAACAAATAAATCCATAAAGTGCCTATTAACTAGGGTTGTTTTGAGATAAAGCTTTCTGCAGCATCTCAAAACGTTCCCAAGGAAGGCCTTTTGATAACGAATCTTTGGCCATTTGAACTCCTTTCGTGAAATCATTCTGAATGCCAGCAGCCCAAAAAACCAAAGCAGAGTTCAAAGCAACAACATTTTCTTGCGCTGAAGACCCTTCTCCTTGAAGCACAGCCACAAGTATCTGTTTATTCACCTCAAGACCTCCACCCCTCAAATCATCTAAACAAGAGTTTGTTAGTCCTAAATCGGAAGGATCAAGACAAAGTTCTCTAATTAGGCCATTCTCAAGCAAACGCAAATGATTTACTCCTGCTAAGGAAGCTTCATCTATTCCGCCAGCTCCGTGAACAACTACAGCACGTTTATGGCCTAATTTTTGAAGAGCTTCAGCAACTGGATCCAATAATTCTTTGCTTGCAACTCCAAGAACTTGAGAGGTTGGACGAAGTGGATTAACCAGCGGCCCCAAAAGATTAAACACCGTTCTAATTCCAAGACTTTTTCTTAATGGCGCCAAGTTAACCAACGCAGGATGCCAAGCCGGAGCAAAAAGGAATGTAATTCCAACTATGGAAAGTGCTCCTACAACTTTTTCTAATGGAGCCTTCAAATTAAGTCCAAGCCCTTCTAGTACATCAGCAGACCCGACCTTTCCACTAGCGCTTCTATTGCCATGCTTAGCAACGTTCACACCACAAGAAGCTGCTGTAAAGGCAACTGCTGTAGAAATATTGAAGGTATCTGCACCATCCCCGCCGGTACCACATGTATCAACAAGACTTAATTGAGGGATCGAGCATGGCAAAGGGCATGCGGATTGCAACACAGCTGCCATTGAAGCTAACTCCTCTCCTGACAAACTTTTGGTTCTTAACGCAGAAAGAAACGCACCTGTCTGGACTGGCGTCAATTCCTCCGAAAGCCAAGCCTCCATAAGGCAAGATGCTTCCAAATCAGAAAGATTATTTCCTTGAATAAGACTTTCAAGAAGCAAGGGCCAAGAAACTGCAGAAGATGTCATCGGGTCAGAAAAAAACCCGGGTGCTCTGCACTCCGGGCCTGGTGATGGGGACACATCTACTATCACCTAAAATTTGTTAGCTGGCGAGGGTTGGTAAACAATCAGAATGAAGAAAATTCTAGTTGGTCCCATCATCTGAAGTATCAAAACCAGACCCCACCGAATCATCAGAACCTTGCCCTGGCCTATATCCCCTCTCCCATACGCCCCTCACTTTTTCATTAAGTGAGTCACGATTTAACCCCCAAAGATTTAATGTCTTGTTCATATCCTCCTGAAGGTCCTCAGCCCCTGGAAAACCCTCATAGCGCATCAGAAGTCGAGCCAAATCAACCAAATCCTCCTCACCAGGTGAATCCTTGGACAGCAACCTGTCAATATGTTCACGATCAATCCTGTAAAGGGGGTGATTCTGTTGCTGGGAGGGATCAGTTTCTTCATTCATGAAATTGAACTTTATGAGAGAAGTAACTCAGTCCAACAAAGAACATTCATTATCAATCTCACAAAAGCATGAAAGGATTACGCTTTGATCTTATCTATAGATACCTAAAGCCTCATAGAAGAAAAGTAATTTTTGGTGCTTGTGCTCTTGTAGTGGTGAATATTCTTAGCGTCACCATTCCATTAGAAGTAAGGAAAATCATAGACAACTTACAGGAAGGTTTCTTAATAAAAGAACTCCTCAATCAAGCTTGGTGGATTGTCATGCTTGCAAGCGGAATGGCAATTGTGAGGCTTTTGTCTAGACAACTAGTTTTTGGTGTTGGGAGACAAATCGAAGTTGAAGTTCGACAAAAATTATTTGACCATATGCTTAAGCAAGATCCTGGTTGGGTTCAGCAACTAGGGAGTGGCGATGTTATTAGCAGAGCTACAAGTGATGTAGAAAACATTAGAAGACTTCTTGGGTTCACAATTTTAAGTCTCACAAATACAGTCTTGGCCTATTCGTTCACGCTTCCTGCAATGGTAGCCATCGACCCATGGCTAACAGCTGCTGCGATATCACTTTACCCAGTAATGCTTGGCACAGTAAGTCTTTTTGGAGGACGCATGGTTAGGCAAAGAAGACGTCAACAAGAAACTCTATCGAAATTAAGTGAATTAATTCAAGAAAATCTTTCAGGGATAAGCGCAATAAAAATCTATGGCCAAGAAGATTCAGAACAGAAAGCCTTCTCAAAAAGGAATACTGCCTATAGAGACTCTGCAATAAATGTCGCACGAACTGCAAGCACTCTTTTCCCAATGCTACAAGGAATTTCGTCGATTTCTTTACTACTACTAATTGCCCTAGGTAGCGCAAAACTTCAGCAAGGGACTCTATCAATTGGAGAACTGGTAGCTCTTATTCTGTTTGTCGAACGACTGGTCTTCCCAACAGCTCTATTGGGGTTCACTCTAAACACCTTTCAAGTAGGTCAAGTAAGTCTTGAAAGAGTGCAAGAAATCCTAGAAAGAGAACCTATTGTTAGAGATATTGAAAAGCCTATTCAAATCAACAAACCTATAAAAGGACTTGTTGAAGCAAAAGGACTAACGATTAAATATCCAGATTCCGAAAGAGAAGTCCTCTCCAATCTAAGTTTCTCTATTCAACCAGGAGAACTTGTTGCTGTGGTAGGACCAGTTGGCTGCGGCAAAACAACTCTTGCAAGGGCTATTGGAAGAATGCTGGAAGTTCCCAAAGAACAACTATTTTTAGATGGATATGATGTCAATAATCTACAACTCAATGATCTTCGCAAAAACATTGCCATTGTCCCTCAAGAAGGATACCTTTTTACATCCACACTTGCAGAGAACATTAGGTATGGAGAGCCTTCTGCTTCTTTTAATCGTATAGAAAAGTCAGCAAAGCAGGCAAGTCTTATTGATGATATAAGCGGATTCCCTGATGGGTTCAATACTCTCGTTGGTGAACGTGGAATCACCTTGAGCGGAGGTCAAAGACAAAGAACAGCACTCGGGAGAGCATTGCTAATTTCTGCCCCCGTAATTGTTTTAGATGATGCTCTTGCAAGTGTAGACAATGAAACTGCTGCCAAAATACTGAACTCAATAAGGGAGCAAGAAAACAAAACCATAATTATGATCAGTCATCAGATTTCTGCTGCTGCTGCATGCGATCGTGTTCTTGTTTTAGATAATGGCAAACTTGTACAAGAAGGGGCTCACAAAGAATTAATCAATATTGATGGGCCATATAGTCGATTATGGGAAAGACAACAAGCTGTAGAAAAGCTAGAGACTATTTCCTAAGTTTAAAAACGATAATTATAATGAATGTATGAAAAGATAAACGATCAAGAAACATCAAAAACACTTGATGCCACTTAAAGATTAACTCCTCCAACTAATCATCATTATGACTTCCTTAACTCGTTATAACATTAGATGCAATCTGAAGTTTGGGGACATCTATGCGCAAGTCTTAGCTTGGATGGCTGTAATTTTTGTAAGCCTTGCAGCAGGGCTTGGATTAATGGGTTCTTCTAGACCTCTTTTTGCTCTTGTAGGAGTTGGATTAATACTTGTACTTAGCCTTCCTTTCCTTCTTTTTGCTTTTGTCACGACTCTCCTTAACCACATACAGCTAGAACCCAATCAAGGAGATTAGAGTGTAATCGCATTCAAAATCTTATGTTTTCAAGCTGGTTTAACGAAAAGAATGATCAACATTCCTCTCCTAATCAATGCGAAGGCGTCCTACATGCTGTTTTAGGCACTGATATAAGCAAGCAAAAAGACACAACTGAAAGTGAAGCCTTCTTTGCCTGTGGTTGTTTTTGGGGAGCAGAAAAAGGATTCTGGAAGCTACCAGGGGTTGTCACTACTGCTGTTGGTTATGCAGGTGGACAGGTTGAGAACCCAAGATATCAAGATGTCTGTACTGGCCGGACAGGACACACTGAGATAGTGAGAGTGGTTTGGGACAACAACTCCATTCATTTCAGTGACTTATTAAAAATGTTTTGGGAATGCCATGACCCAACCCAAGGAAATCGCCAAGGTAATGACTCTGGAAGTCAATATCGTTCTGCAATTTATACAACTACATCAGAACAACTTGAACTTGGATTAGCAAGTATGCGTTCTTATCAGGACTCCCTAAAAAATAATGGGTTTGGAGATATTACTTCAGAAATAAAGCCTCTAAATGATTTCTATTATGCTGAGAAGTATCATCAGCAATATCTTGCAAAGCCTGGAAGTCGTCCTTACTGTTCAGCAATGCCAACTAAAGTAATTCTAGAAGAGTTCCCAGGATCTAAATTCATGCTTCCAAAAAAGATTTGGAATGAGTTTAACTGGTCAATCAGTCACTGTGTACTACGGAGTGACAACAAGCCTTTAACAACCTGAATTACTCTTGCAAATTAAAGTTCTTAACTGATTCAATGAACGAGCTACCTGACAAAACCGTTATAGTCGCTTTAATTGCAACTATACTATTAATATTTGGACTTATCTTTAGTACAAGGCCTCCGCAGGAAAACCTTCAGCCTTCTATACAATGGCGAGAAGCCTCTCCAGACATTTTAAAATCAATGGAAATATAATTATAATTAAATATTGACAGAATGTGATTTAACTAATCAGCTAAATCATATCTTCTAAGAAAAGTTATGCCCTTAATTTAATCTGGCAATGACCAAGGGTTTATCCCTAACTGTGCACCAATACGATGAGCACAAGCGAAACCACTAAAAGCAACTGCATTCAAACCCTGACCAGGGAAGCAAGAATCACCAACACAAAAGAAATCATTAATCGCCGTACTGTTAAATGGCATAGGGAGCAATCCAGGTAAACGCATTGAAGGGACAGGTCCATAACTACCCTGATGCCTACCAAGAAAACGCCTATGACTTCTTGGTGTTCCTATTTCTTTATGAATAATTGACTCGGACAAGCCAGGTAATATTTCCTCCACTGAGGAGATTAGTTTTTTAGCATCTCTTTCCTTTTTAAATCCATACTCTGACGAAGATAACTTATCCCAGTTACTCATTTTAGAAGGTGAAAATATATGTACTATATGCGAATCCGTTGGAGCCAAATCTGGATCAAGCAAAGTAGGGATTGAGACAAAGACAACTCCTTGTTCCGATTCCATTGCATCCCATGAGTTCAAAAGAATATGATGACAATGGAAAGAGTCCTTAATTAAAGATTTGCTGACCCCTAGGTGAAGGGAAAGGAAAGAAGAAGAAGGTTTATAGCGTTTTCTCCAAAAATGTTCTTTATCAGGAATTTTAGTAGAATCTAGCAATGGATTCTTAACACCTTCTCCACCAAATGTATCCCATCGAGTTGCATTTGAAATAATTTTCTTTGCATAGATCTTTTCTCCAGTAGACAGTTGAACTCCACATGCTCTACCAGAATCAATAAGAATCTTCGTTACCCTTTGTTTATAACGAATATCTCCGCCAAATTTCTTCAAACCACTAACTAACTTTTGAGCTATAACACCAACACCTCCTTTAGGGTAATTAATACCACCAGCATGACGATCAGAAAAGACCATGCCTGCATTGATCATAGGTGTTCTTTGGGCTGGCATTACTGACCAACAAAAACATTCGATGTCTATAAATTTCAAGAGCGCTGGATCTCGAATATATTTCTTTGCAACATCTCCCACATTTACGGGCAACCATCTAGCAAGTCCTAGGCAAGCCAAAGGAGCTCTTAGGAAGACCTTAAAGAGATATGCAGGATCTTCAATCGATAGAAGTGGCATAGCATCTAAACAATTAAATACTTGCCAACAAATTCCATAGAATTTACGTATTCCTTTTTCCTCATGGGGGAATTTCTCTATCAACTTAGATATGAACTTCTCATAACTTCTTTCAACCTCTAAGGTAAAACCCTCCGGAAGGTGATAAACAAGTTGAGTAGGATCAGGAATTGTAATACATTTCTCATCTACATCGGCTAATGCTCTTGTCAGTAAATTCGTATGTCCCTTATCTCCAAAACCAAAAATCATTGAGGCACCAACATCAAAAGTATAACCATTTCGAGTAAATGAACCTCCACTCCCTCCTGGGATTAAATACTTCTCCAGAACTAAGACTTTTGCTCCTTTTGCAGCTAGCTGGGTAGCGGTAACTAAACCCCCAATTCCAGAACCTATAATAACAGCATCAAGTTGATTATCTTTACTCATATCAATACAAGTAAGGGACGTAATTAGAAAACATAGGATTTATAGGATGGAGTAATTCAATAACGGAACCAACCTACATTAATAAATAAGGTACATTTCATATTAGAGCTTTCAAAAGCTTACGAAGAACTAGAGCTAAGGATCTTTAGAGCAGATTGAAGCTCCAACAATGCTCGATCTCGATAGGCAGCATATCGTTCACGCTTAGCAGGAATTCGTTTGGCTAAATCTGGTAATAGTCCAAAGTTAGCTGGCATAGGTTGAAAAGATCCTTTCTGTGCACCCCCTCCAGATTGGCTAACAAAGTGTGTTAATGCACCGATCATAGTAGTAATAGGAAGGCTTATTGCAGAGAGGCCCTTAGCCAACCTTGCCGCATTAGTTCCTGCCAGCCATCCTCCTGCAATAGCTGCAGCATATCCTTCAGTACCAGTAATCTGGCCAGAAGCAAAAAGTGTGGATCTTTTTGAGAATTGCAATGTTGGCTCAAGTAACTTTGGAGACTCCAAGAAGGTATTGCGATGCATAACTCCTAAGCGAACGAACTCTGCGTTCTCTAAACCTGGAATCATTCGAAATATTCTTTTTTGGTCACCCCATTTGAGGTTGGTTTGAAACCCAACCAAATTCCAAAGGCGACCGTCACGATCCTCCTTCCTTAATTGAACTATCGCATAGGCACGTTTAGTCATCCTGTTCTCCCGGTCATTTAAATCTCCCCAACGTGGATCCCAAATACCTATTGGCTTTAAGGGGCCATATCTCATTGTTTCCTCACCTCTTCGAGCTAATTGCTCAATAGGAAGACATCCTTCAAAGAAGCTGGATTGATCCTGATCAAAATCACTCAACTGGGCCTGCTCGCCTGCAACAAGTTCTTCTCGAAAAGTGAAATATTGCTTACGATCCATCGGACAATTTATGTAATCAGCATCACCTTTGTCATACCTACTTGCACGAAAAGCAATCGACTGGTCAATGCTCTCCCCAAGTACAATTGGACTAGCCGCATCATAAAAATGGCAATAAGAAAGACCTGTAAATTCAATTATTGATGATGACAAGGATTCGCTTGTAAGAGGTCCGGTTGCTAAAACAGTTATCTGATCGGAAGAAGGGATATTCAACTGCTCACGCCTATCAATAGTCACCAAAGGGTGTGAAGCGAGTGCTTCTGTAAGAGACCTGCTGAATATTGATCTATCAACGGCTAAAGCTCCTCCAGCAGGTACTGCATGCATATCTGCTGTTCTAATGACTATTGATTTCAATATTCGAAGTTCTTCATGGAGCAATCCAGCAGCACGATCACTACTCTTAGCGCCAAAACTATTGCTACAAACCAACTCAGCAAATTCACCACTGTGATGAGCAGGGGTATTTGTGACTGGTCGCATTTCAACCAGCCTTACTGGTACACCAGCTGAAGCAATCTGCCAAGCAGCCTCAGTACCAGCCAAGCCTGCTCCAACAACTGTGACTAAAGAGTTGGAGGACAACTATCAAAGATTCAATACTGACTCAATCCGTGAAATTGGGAAAATCAGATTGCCTTGTTATCACCAGAGAACTGTCTTGACCACTGTTCTTTCGCTGGCTGAGCAATATTAAAGAGGACCCATCCCAACGCTGCAAGGATAGGAAGTGAAACAAGTATGAGCCGAAGCATGAGTAAGTGAGTAATTTTGACGGTAATTTAGCTGACAAGGCGTAAATCCTGCGGTCATTTTTACTACAGTTGACGAAATTCTGAAAATTCGCCTAAAAAGAGCTCAGAAGCTCTTGATTACTTGAGAAACCACAAGAAGCTGTTTTAAGAGGGCGGCAACATGATAATTTTCATTGTGGCTTCAAGCATCAAAGGGTCGCTAGCTCAGCGGTAGAGCATCCGGCTTTTAACCGGCTGGTCCTGAGTTCGAATCTCAGGCGACCCATTAAGCAGGATCAATAGTGGTACTGGTAAGAGGTTAAAGTTAGGATTGAAAGCGCAAAGTTTCTTAATCATTAAGGTATACATGCTTATGCCTTAACAACACTGAATAACAATTTATGCTATTTGGATTATCTAAAAAGAAAATCATCTGGATAGGGATACTAGCTACAGGGCTCAAGTTTGCGATCGGTGCTTTTATTTTTACAAAGCTAGGCTTGCATTTTTCAATTAACTTTACTTAAATTAAATTTACACAAAGAAAGTAAGTCTTTAAAATTATTCTCAATAACTCAAATTAGTCATCGAGCCAAACGTAAATATTAACAGCAGTGAAGGAGTTTAGCCAAGTATCTACCTGCAAGAGGAATCTAAAAGGTAGTAATGGCAAAATTGTGCTGAAATTAACTTCGACTTCAAAGAAAGAAACAAAAAAGTAGTAGAAGGGGTATATAGTAAATAAATGGAATATCAACCTAATGAATACGCCCTGGACCCTTTACCTGACTTTATTTTTATTGTTATCAGGAATTCTAATTCTTGCTAGAAGTCTGAAAAAAAGAAATCGTTATACTTGGAACAATCAAAAAGACATCGCGAATTGGATGAGGATGAGCTACAAGGACAGATTAAAACAAGATGAGAACCATAAAAAAATCGTGGCACAACGAAAGAGGTTGTTAGTAGAACAAATCAGGAAAGAGTACAAAAAGGTTACCTCTAAAAAATAGGTAATAATAATTAATCCATAGTTAAACAAAGTTCGAATAAAAAATTCTATTAATCAACCTAGGGGTCGGTTTCTTTTTACCGAATATTGACTGCCAGATTGATTCTCGTAAGTGCGCTCAACAATCTTCCCATCTTGGATAACCATAGAAATCAAACGTGCCTCATTTGGTCTTGTCCTTCGTAATCTTCTAAAAAGCCAAGCTATTAAGAAGACAAGAACGATTGAAAAATAAACAAATCTCATGTTTTTACCTTTGATCTAGTAAAGAGAACATTCAGGAAAAGTCAAAGATGGAATCATTCTCTAAATTTATTTTTTGATGTTTATATATTCTATTTAGATTAGAACAACAAAATAAATCTATTTCATTTAACTGTGCCATCTGTTCTCTCATCTGTCAAATCATAAGTAGGTTTCTCTATAATCTCTTCTCCTTCTATGAGGGCAGAAAATAATCTTAATGTTCTCCCAAAGATTGGCACCCAAAATCTTTCATAGAAAAGCTTTAATGGATTTTTTTTAGGGTCTTTGAGAGGGTTTAACATAACTGCACAATAATAAATATATTATACAGTCCAAATTGGGAAAAAACATGGTCTCATCAAAGGAGCAATAAGAGTTTTTCTCTTATTGCTAAAAATACAAGCTATGCATCAAGCAGGTCTTTTAAAGTGATTCTATTAAACTTTACTAAGCACACAACCCATTTAGTCCATGAGTTCTTATTCAATTATCGCTCTAACGGCTTTTCTCCTTCTATCAAGTCGAGCATTTGCTGGTTTAGACAAGTTCTCGCGCATAGATAAGATAGAGAATTGGATTATAGAGAGGAAAATCGATTCAGGGGATCAACAGATAAAATGTAGGGCCTATATACCAAGCTATTATTCATGGTTTGGAGGAAGGACTAGGCTAAATTCAAATGGCGATCTGTTTATTTCAAACAAAGATGCAGAAACAAAAACTCCAGACCAAAAAATCGTTAATAAGGTTAGGAAGGCAATTGAAGCTTGCAATTCTAGCTTGATCTATAACCTTGAGGTTGAAAGTAAATAGTAGCAAGATGATTTTAAAAATTAGTTTTTGCCTATTCAAAATTCTTTAAAGCACATTCATAACCTGAAGATCTAATATCTTCACCTTGATCAACAATTAATGTCAACGCACAATCGCAATAGCTTTCTATAGACTCTTCAGTCACACCTTCTATACTCGGATTTTGTTTTGCACTAGCAATACAGTCTTGTAGTTGCTCTTGTGGATAAGAGATCACTGTTGGGGTAAACAAGAAAAATAGGACTAAGAAAGCAACTAAAAGTCTCATTGAAAATAAATCTCAACTCTTATTACTTAGCACTAAACAGTTGAGTGAGGACCTATCTGCACTCAAAGTAAATAGCTTGTGGGAATAAGCCAAACAAGAATTCTTGAGAAGGCAACCATATCCAACCGGTATTGTGCTGCAAAAGCTTGAATCGTCTGAAATATGAGCGGTCTCCTTTTTAAAACTACCAATATTAATAGGAGTGTTTTCTTGTCGTAGCACTTTCATAGTCATATTTGTTCGGTATCATCCCTCTAGTACAAACCAACCAAAGCTCAGTGCTCCTGAATTCATTTCATCGGCTTACAGATTAATCACAGGTACCTTTCAAGCCCTGTGATCACAATCAGTCTCATGTCTACTCCTCAATTTAAACATCCTAATTGATATGAAAGAAATCAACTGCCCAGAATGTGGAAAAGTCTTCGAGATTGACGCGACTGGATTTTCAAAAATCCTTAAACAGGTAAGGGATGACGAATTTCATCAGGAACTAAAGAAGAGACTCGAACTGGCAGAAAAGGACAAAGCCAAATCTATTGAGCTTGCCGAGAAAAACATCAAAATTCAAATGCAGGCATCTTCTACCAACAAAGACTCAAGAATACAGGGACTAGAAGCACAGTTAGAGGCTTCAGAGATAGAGAAAACATTGGCGATCACTCAAGCCAAAAGTCTTGTCGAAAAAGAACGCGATGCCCTTGCCTACAAACTTGAAAGAATCAATGAAAGCTCGGAGGCTGCCCAGAAGCTCGCAATTAATGAAGCAGTCAGTGAATTTCAGAAAGAACAAGCAGAGCTAAGAAGCAGCCTCCAGAGGACTGAACTTGAAAAGCAACTCGCTGAGAAGTCTTTGAAAGAGAAATACGAAATTCAAATCAAAGATCGCGATGAAGCAATTGAAAGGCTACGTGATATGAAAACAAGGCTATCAACAAAGATGATTGGGGAATCACTTGAGCAGCACTGTGAAACAGAATTCAATCGTATTAGAGCAACAGCATTCCCTCATTCCTACTTTGAAAAAGATAATGACAGCAGTGCTGGTAGCAAGGGTGACTACATTTTCAGAGACCTAACTGACATTGGCACTGAAATAGTTTCAATAATGTTTGAGATGAAAAATGAAAGTAGCTCTACATCAACAAAAAAGAAAAACGAAGACTTCCTAAAAGAACTCCATAAAGACAGGAATGAGAAGGGCTGCGAGTATGCCGTATTGGTATCACTACTCGAACCAGGTAGTGATCTTTACAATTCTGGCATTGTCGACGTCTCGCATCGTTATCCCAAGATGTATGTAGTACGTCCACAATGTTTTCTGCCGATCATTACTCTCTTAAGGAATGCTTCATTAAAGTCACTCGAATACAAATCCGAACTAGCGCTAATTAAGGCACAAAACATAGACATTACAAACTTCGAGCAAAGTCTAGATGTTTTCAAAAGTGCTTTTGATAAAAATTACAGCCTTGCCTCTAGACGGTTCGAAACAGCAATCCACGAAATTGACAAATCTATCGATCATTTACAAAAAACAAAAGACGCTCTGTTAGGAGCAGATAGGAATCTTCGACTAGCGAACGACAAGGCTCAGGAAGTCACTGTCAAAAAGTTAACTAAGCACAACCCCACGATGGCATCTAAGTTTGAGGATCTAAGAAGCAAAAACGCTGCCTAAAGAGATCAAGAAAATCCTCTTATGCGAAACTTTAAAGGCTTCTCAAACATTCATGACTAAGAAAAGCTCTAAAGGCTACAGGATAAGCACTTCAACCTTCACCAATCCGGTTTCTTTAGCTAAGGATGTAGAGAAGGTGCTCCCTTGGATCACCCCTGTATATGTAGAGACATTCAAAAAAGACATATGTCCTGGGTTGAAAGAATCTAAGAAGACAAGAAATTTATCAACTGTTTATGAGTTTCGTTCCATACAGGCCATGAATGATGACTCAATGAATAAGGAGTATCACGAAACGACTAAGCTTCTTAGAGCTTCTACCGAGAACTCAATCTTCACAATCATCGAAAGAATGTGTGGAGCTGAAAAACCAAGTAAAGCAATGAGTAAATAAATGGCATTTTCTGACGAACAGTATTTTCAAGCCATCGCTGGTAACGAAACAGTGAAAAAGTCCTTCAGCCAAATCAAGGAAGCTTGTCAGGCTTTACAAGTCGAAACTGGGTGTCCTGATGAAGACGTTGATGACTTTCTTAAATTCATTGCGGGGAAATGGAAATAGAGAAAGTACCCGTTCAGAAGTTCCCTCCTAAATCTTTTTTGCACGATAGTGAAATCCGGTCAATTCTCCTCGAAGAGCAAATGGCCTACCCTATTTTTTTTGCAAAGGTACTTACCTATCTTGTGTAGTACTTAACCACATCAAAAATTAAATACACAATAAAAATCCCCACAAGAATATAGGGCAGGCTTGGATATTTGGAGAACAGCCCTAGTGAATCATTGGTTGAATCTGTCTTTGGACTCCTAGGTGACAACCCCTGATCTTTTCGTCGTTTAGCTTCTCCCATAAAGTCTTCATTTCAGTTTTATATCTCCATTATCGTACCGTTGGACTAGTTGTCTGATTTACTTCAAGAGCCTCACCTTGCACACACTCATGTGGGTAAGAAATCACATGTTTAGCAGTGATTCCAGCACCTATTGCTACTATTGCAATACCAAGCAACCATTTAGACCTTTCATTAGATAGGAAACGAGTCATAGAAGTAATGAGTGGACAGCACGTGAGGAGAGGCCTCCTTCGACAATAATAAAACTTTTGTAGAGTCGTTTAAGCAAAGGAGTCCAACAAAAGCAAATTGATTACGACTCTATTAAATCGTCCACGCAGGAGAGGATCTAACAAAAAAGCTCTTAATGAGTGAGCGTAGTCTCAACCCCTGGTTCACAACGACCATCTCTATTCAGCTGATAGAACATTGAGCAGTGAGTATATGCCTATGTGTTTTCTCGATCTTTTAGTGGTACAAACCGAAGTAAGTGGTCTTTACCGTATCAATTCTTTCGGTTTGCATCATTATTGCTTCTAAAAACTTAAGTCAAAGTAATGGTGTTCCCGCACAGGACATCATGTACACATCCTTATTCGACACTATCTTCGCTGACTCATTCTTTTCTCCTATGAGAACTGTTTATTTTGTCTCCGATAGCCAGCTAGAGGAGATTAATCGTAAGCAACGACAAGAGGAACTCGACAACCTAGAGGCCTCCCGTAAGAGGCTTGAAGAGACTTATCAATCACGCATTAAAATCATTGATGAACGTGAGCATGAGCTTCAAGCAGAGTTGAAAGCGCTAGCGCAAGCTGAAAAAAAAACAGAACTTCCTGCTGAAGAAACTAAAAAGTGTGCTGTTAAGCCTTAATCCTTTCAACAAGCTGAGTGATGGGGATCACTAAGGAGGTACATAGGGGCCGTAACTGGTCCCTTTTTTCTTATGTAGCCTTCTGGTCAGAGTAGCTTTTGAAGATTATTGTAACCATGGTTTCTTCGAGTAAAAAGCCAAGTCTTCTACAACACCAAAAAATAACTCGTCAAAGAAAGTCAGAGTGATCAGGTGAAAAACTCTATCCATCTATTCTTATCGAATTTAAAGCCTCTAGCGCTTTTTCTACAGATAACCCGGCCATAGCTTTAGCAGCTATCCAAGCTTGATCATCGGAGACACCTTCGAGAAGTTCAATTAGCTCTCTTGCCGTTTCCTTGGTGCCATCAACTTTCTCCGGTGTTTCTTTAAGCAGTCTGATATTTTTCTGAAGAGTACTCCTACCATTGCTTCTAACGATTTGATTATGAAGCTTGCAACGCCATTCGGTATGAAAAGAGGTACCGTCTATCGCCTCATACATAGAAGCAAGTCAAGTTTTTTATTTATAGCTGAATAGAAAAAGTCCAGCCACATTGTGACCATACTTATCCGACAATCAATTCTTCTGTGAAGGTTGTCAATTTTAACTTAGGCCTAAAACACATCAGCAATTTCACAAGCTTGTCACTTCTTGGTTGCTAAAGGGATTGGTTCTCGAGCTTTCACAAAACAATATCCATATGAGTGAAAAGATCAACAGCACGTCTAACTAGTGTTTCTCTTGTAATCTCAAAATGTCCTCTATTTATATTCTTGGTTATCTAGTCGAGTCGCTAAGTTTTCAGATGCTCTAAAAGCAGTCGCCATGCAAATTGAGATGCTTCGGCATCAAAGCTCTCCCGTTGTTCACATATAAAACCATGGTCAGCCGAGTAAATGTCTACATAAGGCAATCGCTTCCCTTCTGGATCTTCATTTTCTAACGCTTCTTTGATTGCCACTCGATCCAATGCAGGAATCAAAGCATCAGCAAGAATATTCTCAGTAGTGGTTAGTTTTTTATGTCGCCTTCCCTCAACCAAGTCCTCTTTGCTATAGCCAAGCTCTAACTCCGGTGCTGTTCGAGAAAAAGTGGTATTGCCAAAGAAGCAAATCCGCAATCAGCCAATCGATTAACAACACTTCTAACCCAACTGTTTACCCCGAAAACCTCTGGGAAAACAAGGACTACGTGATTACTTTCTCGATGAGGATTATTCCACCAACATCGTCATGGAACTGGAGCTTGTTCAATGACAACCCAACCTGCTGCCATTCGTCATTAAAAAATGAGCACCATTACATACACTATGCAAGAAAACTCTTATGGCCTTAAACACTTAGCAAAATCCTAAACCCTATTGAATAAACACTCAGACAATGAAGATAGCCTTTCTTAGTTTGAGATTCCTAGAGATCACGTTATATCAGAGGGATTCGAAGCTATGAGCAAGTCCTCCTAAAACATCAAAGATAGATCTAGTGAGTTACAGAGCCATCCATAATTGTGATAGTGGTATCAGTTGAACTAGCCCAACGCAATTTACTGATTTCTTGATAATCGACTCTGTTGTAGGCATCTATTGCAGCCTCTTTGGAAGGAAATTCAATGATCACAGCAAGTTTGCCGCCTTTGCCTTCAACTGTTTTTGAATCCATGTCTTTTGCAAAGACTGATCCACCTACTGATTCCACCCAAGGCTGAAAAGCCTCCACATAGTCTTTAAAAGCTGGACTAGTAATGGTTGTTGTGACAATCCAGAATCCTTTCGCCATGAAAGATGATTAGAAGTGAGGAGATGTTTGCACTATTACTTCAGAAAGAAAAGCAATCGTTGTCAAATCAAAATGAAACCATAAAGCAGGTTTTGTCCCCCTTTGCGCACTAGTCCATTCCTATAGATTTTAGAGCGCGGGGCTAATGATTTGCTGAATTCTTCATCAGAAAACTTCAGCAATTATTTTTTCTACTGAGTGAGATTCTATTCGGGGCGAAAGGTTCCGAACTTGCGACCTAGTACTCCCAAAGCATCAGTGAGTATTAGTGAATGATGCAGTTTTAGCAACAAGAGCAATCGCTACCGCCTTCTATGAGAGGAGCTTCAAAGGCATACGCAATATCTCTAAGCATTACAGCAACAAACTCAAGGGGGCATTTAAGTTCATTGATATAACCAGCACACTGCAGAGCTATGTCCTGCATACCAGGAAGAATAATTTTGTCCACTTGTTCTTGTCTTGGTTGCCAAGTCATTTGACAGTTGTCAGTAATTAATTAAAAAGCATTCATTTCCCATCATGGCAGGGGGCATTGAATACTTTGAACCTTCGTACTCCGTTATTCTTGCGATTCTCTAAAAACCAGTCGGGGCGACAGGATTCGAACCTGCGACCTAGTGCTCCCAAAGCATTGGGTTGTAAAAATGAGACAAGCAGTAAATCCCAGTCAGCCACTAGTCAAAATGTAGTACAGAAGAGTGATTTGAGACTCAATCTTGTGTAAACTAAATAGATCTATTTAAATCTATTTAGTCAAGAGGGCCCCAGGAGGGCCCAAGATTAAATTCACTCCTCGATGAAAGCAAGATCGGAAACTGAACCGTGGGTATCGAGTCTGAGGACCTTTATACGGGATTCTCTTGGTAATAGTTGGCAGGTCAAAGACAAAGGAGGAACCACTAACCTGCGGATTCGCTTAGACGATGGAACAAGGGTTTATCGAAATCTTGGTTTGCCATGGTGCAAAGCATCTGCAGCAAGCATTCGAGAATCAGTAGAAGAAATCCACGAACTTGTCATACACCAAAAGGTCTCAGTTGATGAGGCAGTGAAACGAGTCAAGCAAACACGATCTAAAACTCCTAAAGCAGCAAGACGAGCGAATCCAAAACTCCTCATCACTGCATGGGAGAGCTATGAGAACTACAAAGTCAATGTCAGTGGAGACGTGAGTCAAAAGACATGGGACGTTGAATATGGCAAAACGTTCCGCAGGCTCAAAGAAATTGCAGCATCGAATGCTAATGATCTACTGATTGAAATTGGCAAACAATACGAACCAGGATCGAGAAGCAGACAGATCAGAGTTCAACATATAGCTGCCTTTTTGCGGTGGGCCACCTCTAGAGCATCAGGTCATTTCTTACCTGCTGATAACTGGACTCCCCCGCCTAAAAATGCCCTAGGAGACTATGTGGGACGCAAGTCTGCCAAGAAGCAACAAGAGTCCTCTAATCCGACTGTGGTTATAGAAGATGAGGATCTGCTGGGGCTGATCAACTCACTACCGATTGATCTTGATAAGGCTGAGAAGAAACACCGATTACGTGATCGTGCAATGGAATGGGATCTAGCTCTCAAGCTTGCAATTGTTTATGGATTGCGTCCCATCGAAGTCAGTTACGACTATTTAGAGATTAAAAAGAATGGAAAAGACTATCTGTTCTGTACCTACTGCAAGAAAGCTGGTGGAGGCATTACTAAACCCAGAAGACTATGGCCCCTACATCCTGAGTGGGAGGAGAAGTGGAAACTCGTTCAAAGAATCAAACGCAAAGACCCTCTTCCCCGAATGAAAGCAGGTGCTGGTGATGCTTTTAAAAATTACCTGCGCTTTAACCAAGTTTGGAAAAGACTAAAGGCTGAGAGTGGAGTAGTGCCCTACAGCTTCCGGCATTCGTACAGTAAACGAGGGCATCAGGTCTACAAGCTTTCTGATACAGAGATGGCCGCCTTTATGGGTCACACCGTCCAAGTACATAACGCTGCTTATGCCCAATGGAGCAGTGAATCAATGTTGGAAGCATCGATGGAACGCGGTATTCGATATAGAGATCTCACCTCTTAACTTGTTAATTGATGAGTACAACTAGAGTCTTCTAAGCTCATATCTACTAACCAATCTTTATCGATGCCAAGGAGTTCAATAGCCTTTAATTCAAAACCATCAAGTTCAAAGTAGTTGTAAGGAACCTTTACCCGTAAGGTTAATTGCCCCTCTTCTCTTGAAATGGAGTGATTGGAAAATCCAAGTTCTTCCAAATTTCCATCAACATCATTTGAGATAGTTAGTCTTAAGATCTTCTTTAGATTCCATGGGGATTTATCCATGAAACTTGCTTGATCTTCCCAGTATTGTTTATAAGCATGGAACCCTTTCTTGATGTTCATTGCTCACTCCATTTAAAGTTGATTAAGGGTTATAGTTAGTATTATAAGTCAACGGCTGGTTAACGAATCCCACCTATTTACAAGTTGGGTACCTGTACCCTTATTGCATCAACCACCCAAGGAATTAACAATAGAACAAGTGTTTTGAACAGCGATAGAAATGGTATTTCCCGTTAGCATTCAATCATCAACATAAAAGAGATATTTCTGCACTGTTCTTTCAGAATCTAATTGTCTATATTTATCAATCAATTGAATCTCGAAATTGCTCAAGACGTACATCACTTAATCCTTGTATTAAAGCCCAAGCTGTTTCACCAGAGATAGTCTTTTCATCACAATATTGCAAGACTACTTTATCTATTCCTTGTATAAGAGCTTGGACATCTTGCTCTTCTAGGTGTTTGAATTTTTCATTATTCATTACGATAGAATCACCGAATAACTGGTTGATTCGACAGCAAAATGCGTCCATTCTTAGATTTCTTTAGCCAGCCATCATCCTTTAAATGATTCATCATTCTTGTCACAGTAACACGAGTAATTCCTAATGCATCTGCTATTTGGTCATGATTTATCTTAAAGCCAAAGACGATACCACCTTCGACTACATGTCCAAAGTCAAGAGCAAGCATTTCAAGAAATGCTTGCATTTTCTTTTTTGTATTCTTTATACCTAAAACAACTAAGAATGATTCCACATAATTATTGCGAGCAACAATTGATTGAAATATTAACTGCGAGATAGATCCCGAAGCATAAGCTTCATCTATGTTTAAACAAAGGACATCACAATCACAAAGAGCCAAGGCATTGTATCCATCAATTCTAGACAAAGGTTCACCAAAAGATTGTCCAGGCCCTACAAACCCAAGCACAGATACGGCCTCATTTTTGTTCTCTGCAGATAAAAAAGCAGCGCCTCGAACTAAGAGCCATATCTGATTTTTCAGCATAGGAAAAAAACTTTTTGCTGAGATGTGCACAAGATTTCTTTTTGCATAAGTAGTTTCCAAAAACTCAAGGGCTCCTTCGTAAGAGTCGATGAGACTTGGTCTTTCAAGCAAAGTCAAATGAATCCTCCAGGCAGATAAAGAAAGCTCACTGATGCCCTAGGGCAAAGGCGAAGCAATGGCAACACCTTACATCAAATCTTCTTGATGCATCAACAAGGCTTGATCTTATCAAGATATTTTGATTAGTATCTGAAAGCCATGTTCGTGCGCCTCTCATGACCTTCTCAAGGAAGGTGATTTCCTTCGCTTCTATTGCCACCCTTGGGGCTGGCATCGTTGCATGTGGAACAACTGATTCAACCTCCAGTGTTCGCCTAAGTGGTGCTGGAGCATCTTTCCCCGCAAAGATCTACACCCGATGGTTCTCTGATCTGGCTAAATCTGGAGGGCCAAAGGTTAACTACCAAGCCGTTGGGTCTGGGTCTGGGCGTAAAGCATTCATTGATCAAACCGTTGACTTTGGAGCTTCGGATGATCCGATGAAAGCGAAAGACATCGCCAAGGTCACTCGTGGCTTAGTGCAAATTCCTATGGTGGGAGGCACCATCGCCTTTGGCTACAACAAGCCAGATTGTGATCTTAAGTTGACCCAACTCCAAGCGGTCAGAGTCGCAATGGGTAAAATCAAAGACTGGAGAAAACTCGGTTGTCCTGCTGGAAAACTCACTTGGGTCCATCGTTCTGATGGTTCAGGAACGACCAAAGCTTTTACCAATTCAATGCAAGCTTTCTCAAATGACTCCAGTGAATGGTCTCTAGGTACTGGTAAATCAGTCAAGTGGCCAGCAGGTGTAGGGGGCAAAGGCAACGCAGGGGTCGCAGGTTTAATCAGACAAACACCTGGAGCCATCGGTTACGTCAACCAGTCCTACATAAGAGGGGACGTAAGAGCCGCAGCTCTACAAAACCTTTCAGGTGAATTCTTGAAGCCAAGCACCAAAGCAGGAGCTGCGGCTCTAAACGGAATCAGATTGGATCGAAATCTTGCAGGTAAAAATCCAAATCCAACTGCAAGAGGTGCCTATCCAATCGCTACTCTGACTTGGGTTCTAGCTTACGAAACAGGCAATGGTTCTAAAACAGAAGCCATTAAAGAATCACTAAAATATCTTTTAAGTAATAAGGCTCAAGCAAAAGCTCCAACTTTAGGATTCGTTCCTCTTAAAGGAGACATTCTTAAAAAAGCTCGTTCAGCTGTCAATAGGATTGGGAAGTAATTTAAGCAAAAGCTTTATTAAATTTCCAAACTAATCAAAGAGGAGTTTGTAACTCCTCTTTTTTTTCAAAAAAATGAAACGAAAATCATTAATTGATTGGATACTGTTTGCAATAGCTCCTACCATTAGGATTTTCTTCTACTGGCAACAAAATCATTCACCAGAGACAAGAAGAAAGCTATCAGCAGATGTAATGTTTTTAGATTAAATTACCAAATTAAAAAGAGAGATTTACCACTCTCTTTTTTTATGCAGAGCAATGATCGTATAGGCAGTGGTTTAGGTGTTTCAATAACCCAACAAATGGCTGTTAACCATAAAGGTCTATTGAAGCTTGTAATGATATTAATGGTGGTGCTTTAATTCAAATCAAATTACGTCTACAAAAATAAAATTTGGATGGTCATACCTAGGGCAATAGATATCGCAACTAATTTATAAGGCTTTATGGATTGTTTAAAACTTATGATTAGACTAATAAAAAAGATTAGACTATAAATACAAGTTTCAAAGATATTTTTGCCAAAAATGACCTTACCCGTCATCGGTATGACTACGGCAAGAATTGCACCCGGTATGCCTGATAACACTCCATTAATATAGTTGGCTATACTTACTTTTGTTTTGATCCTTTGTATCAAAGGGTCCCCTAGAAGAATAAAAATAAAACTTGGTAAAAATATCGCGAATGTTGAGATGAGGGAGAAAAATGTTCCTAAAAGAATAGATCCTTCTTTTGCACCAACTTGAAAACCTATAAATGCACTTGAAAGAACTACTGGCCCTGGAGAGAGTTGACCTATGGCTATAGCATCAATAAAACTACGACTATCCAACCAACCCATCTCAATTACTTGAGTTTGTAGAAGTGGAATAATTACTAGCCCTCCACCAAAAACCAGCAAACCTGCTTTAAAGAATACATAAAATAACTTTAAAGAGTTGGATGATAGATTGCCTATATCTTCTCGAAATATTGGAACCGTTAAAAAACTTGGGAAACTAAATGAACTTAGATCGACATAAGAATGCTCAAAGCCAGAAGGAATAAAGAAAAAACTCAGAAATCTCTTTGAATTATTTTGATAGATTCCGAAAATTCCAGCTAGCAATAAAAGCAATGTAATAGGTAAATGGAGTGAAGTTGATCTATCAATAATTGACCCAATAAATACAAAAATAGCTATTGTCAATTGCCATACTTGGCTACGTTTTTTTAATAGGTTTAAAGCAAAACCCCAAATGATTGAAGTTACAATTATTTGAGGAATAGACAAAAAAACCGGAAAATTTTCAAATGATTGTCCATGTCTCCAAAGTTGGCTCAAAAGTAAAATGATGAAAAATCCAGGCAATAAAAAACATATCCCACTTATCAATCCTCCGTAAAAACCTTTTATCTTTGTCCCTAAAAAGATTGCTAATTGGCTTGATGTCGGCCCAGGTAATATTTCGCAAATACCCAATCCTTGATCAAACTCTTGCTCAGAAACCCAATTCCTTTGAGTTATGATCTCGTCTTTAAACATAGCTATGTGCGCAAATGGGCCACCAAAACTAAAGAGTCCTATTCTCAGAAAAGTTGAACTCAGTTCAGTAAATCTTGCGGTCACTTTCAATCACAAAGTGTCAGATTAAAAAATGTAGAA
This sequence comes from Prochlorococcus sp. AG-363-M17, assembly GCA_003278365.1. Taxonomy (GTDB): domain Bacteria; phylum Cyanobacteriota; class Cyanobacteriia; order PCC-6307; family Cyanobiaceae; genus AG-363-P08. The sequence continues at coordinate 40,607 of QCFS01000003.1, forward strand.
TTAAACTTCTTGCATGAGGATTTCAGGCTTTTTCAATGGCTATAGCACTTGAAACTGGTGGTAGTCGTAGACTTGTCAACAATGAGATAAATACAAATAAGCTTGAACACCATAAACATAGTTGCATTCCTATAGAGGCATTTGTACCAAGCATGAATAGGACACCTGATAAGAGCGTACCAATCAGTCTTCCAGCCGCATTTGCCATGTAATAGAAGCCCACGTTTAGACTTACGTTTTCCTTATCCGTATATGCAAGAACCATATATGAATGTATCGATGAGTTCATTGCAAAAATGAATCCAAATGTTATTAATCCAACTGTAATTGCTATTTCTGGATTGCTATGTCGCCATAGTGCTATAGCTATTAAAGCTGGTATTGCCGTTAAGACAGCGCTCCAGAATTGAACAGAAGAAACTCCTGGGCTTGTTTTATTTCCCCATAAATTTCTTAAAGACGGCGCAAACGCTTGGATAAAGCCATAACCAATAACCCAGAATCCTAGGAAAGCTCCAATCTCAGAAAAATTCCAATTTAGATACGTTTCAAGAAAAACAGGTAGTGCTACGACGAACCATACGTCTCTTGCCCCAAAGAGAAAAAAGCGTGCAAAAGAGAGGACATTGATCCCTTCAGATTTAGAAAATAAGTCTTTGAAGATTGGTTTGCTTTTCATCTTCCCAATATCTCCAGGCAAAATTAATGTCAATAAAAACGAAACACCTAAACCGATTGCCATTAATTCAACTGCTTTATTAAAACCAAAACTGGTCAGCAAAAGTCCACCAAGAAAAAAGCCAACTCCTTTGAGTGCATTTTTTGAACCAGTTAAGATAGCAACCCATTTGAATAATTGATTATTTCCACCATCTTCTTCAGGGGAATCTGGAACGACAGTTTTGATTGCACTTTTGGCACTCATTTTATTGAGATCCTTTGCTACACCACTAATCGCTTGAGCAACCATGACATAAATGACACTCAAAAGTTTCGACCAACCACTTGAAACTGGTATCAACATCAATAAGGCACCTATTTGTAAAAGTGTCCCTACCCATAGTGTTAGACGTAATCCATATCTTGCTCCAATCCATCCACCATAGAGATTAGTGACGATGCCAAAGAACTCGTAAAAAAGGAATAAGAATGCGATTTCTAAGGTTGTATATCCAAGGCTATGAAAGTGAAAAATCACTAGCATCCTTAGAGCACCATCTGTCAGAGTGAATGCCCAATAGTTGGTCGTTACGATCCCGTATTGCTGTAGTGACGATAATTTCATTTGGTTATCTTTTAACCTTTGCTATCTAGATTCACGACATAAGAAGTCAAGTCAGCCATCCGACAGCTATAACCCCATTCATTGTCATACCAGGCAAAAACCTTTAATTGATTCTCATCTATAACCATTGTGGACAAAGCATCAATAATTGAACTGCGTGAATCATTGACGTAGTCAATAGAGACTAAGGGTCTTTCTTCATAACCAAGAATTCCTTTTAAGTCTCCTTCCGCTGCACGTTGAAAAGCGTCATTAACCTCTTGAACTGAGACCTTTCTCTCAAGTTCGAAAACGGCATCAGTCAGGGATGCATTCAACAGTGGAACACGTACAGCATGTCCGTTTAATTTGCCTTGAAGCTCTGGGAAAATCATGCCTATTGCCTTCGCCGAACCGGTAGTAGTAGGAATAAGACTTTGAATGCTGCTACGGGCTCGTCTTAGATCACTTTTAAATGAGTCAATTGGCACTTGTGTATTCGTGATGTCATGGAGTGTGGTAATGGCTCCATGGATAATGCCAAAACTTTCATTGACAACTTTGACAACTGGTGCCAAGCAATTGGTTGTACACGATGCAGCTGTGACTAGTCGATGAATCTTAGGGTCGTAAAGATTATGGTTGATTCCATAGACGATATTTAGAGCTTCTGTCCCTGCCACTTCACCTGTCACGGGACAAGCAACAACAACTCTTTTAATGCCACACTGATCAAAGTAAGGGTTTAATAGTTCTGGTGTTTTTATCTTTCCACTGCATTCCAGAACAAAGTCAACACCCGCCTGCTCCCATGGAACATTAGTGGGAGCACTCTCTTGCGAGTAGCTAAGAAATTGACCATCAATCTTGATCCCTTTTAAGTCGGAATCAATGTGCTGGTCCCAACGACCATGAACGGAGTCAAATTCCAGTAGATGAGCTGCTGTTGGAGCATCTCCTGCTGGGTCATTGATATGAACGAGTTCAATATTGGAACGACCCCATAAGGCACGAAAAACTAAGCGGCCAATCCGACCAAAACCATTAATACCAATGCGCATTGAACCAACTAGCAGTAAAAAAAAGAACGCTCTGGGCTTCAAAGAAAAGCTACCTTAGAACGCATCAATTTATTTTGATATATCAACCCTGCTTGGTGCAAGCTATTGTGTGATTGGTTCAAAAATTGATAGCAAAAACCTTTGTAGATCATTTGGATTCATGGGAGCAGTAGTTGCTGAAGAAAATGTGCTTGCGGCAAGTCAAGCCAGTGGGCTTCTCAAGGCCTTAGCCGATCCTCTTCGTATGGAAGTCATTCAATCTTTATCAGAAGGAGAGTGTTGTGTTTGTGATCTGATGAAAAAGACAGATCTTGCACAATCACGCCTTTCATTTCATCTCAAGGTTCTAAAAGATTCAGGATTAATTACAGACCGTCAAAGCGGACGTTGGGTGTACTACAAATTGGATCTAAAAGCGTTTCAATTATTAGAAGATTGGATAGCTGATCTGAAAAAGAGTTGTAAGAATGCAGCAAAGCCTTGTTCTTAATCCGTACTTATAGGATCTGACTTTAATGATTGATCAACTCTTTAAAATATCAACAACATTGTCTTCTTCAAGGTATTAATTGGTGTTCTTGTTGCCCTCGCTAATGAACGATACCCCAATCAGTAAAACCGTTCATATTGATAAGTAAATATACTAAATAGTAGCAATATGTCTCAGTGATTCAGAAGATTGTAGAAGAACTTCTGTTTAACTCAATAGTCATTTTACTTTGTTAATTGATGAGTACAACTAGAGTCTTCTAAGCTCATATCTACTAACCAATCTTTATCGATGCCAAGGAGTTCAATAGCCTTTAATTCAAAACCATCAAGTTCAAAGTAGTTGTAAGGAACCTTTACCCGTAAGGTTAATTGCCCCTCTTCTCTTGAAATGGAGTGATTGGAAAATTCAAGTTCTTCCAAATTTCCATCAACATCATTTGAGATAGTTAGTCTTAAGATCTTCTTTAGATTCCATGGGGATTTATCCATGAAACTTGCTTGATCTTCCCAGTATTGTTTATAAGCATGGAACCCTTTCTTGATGTTCATTGCTCACTCCATTTAAAGTTGATTAAGGGTTATAGGAAGGTTGCAAGCCTTCAGATGATGAGCCATGTAGAAAGCTCTAGGAAGCACCCTTCCCTTGAGGAAGTCTCAATAACGAAAGTCCTGTTATAAGAAGCATCAAAGTCAATATACCTATCAATGGTGAATATATGGACTGCAAGTTAATAACTCCAAAATTCCCAGTGTGAAGTTTAATTAGCCAAAAAGCATCTATACCAACTGCCAAAAGAATTGAATAAATCGATCCACTTAGAATTGTTAATAAGAGTGGAATGGCTAGGAAAAAAGCAATTCTCCTATGCCAAAAACGACTTACTGGTGAAGCTCCTCTCATGTTTATCTTTCCCTAAGTGCTTTGTGTAGCTCTTTTTCATTAGCACAAGGCATCCAATAGTCTCCATTCTTGTGAATACCCTCGCATTGCAATTCAGCTGACTGTTGGCGAGCTTCATTTTGGGTCTTGTAAATTCCTTTTGGATGAGCTTGAACAGGAGAAGCAAGCGCAAGTATTAACGGTGCAAGTAGTAAACGGTGCATAAAATCAGGAGTTCGACAGCTCAGTGCTTGGCACTCCATCGACATAAGCAGTCTTATACAATCTAATGAGCATCACCGAAACGTCCCGCTAGGACGAGGTGATTACTTCTGCTTGCGAGGAATGAATACCTTCATTTAGAGGCTTAAAAGTGTGAATAGAGTATGAACAGATTTTGTGAATTCCTTGTAATTGCTTTTCCTCATTCAAATCCACTTGTTCATTAGTCAGCACAGTTAATTTCCTGTTTGCCATGGGATCTCAGCGAAAAGTGGCGGTTTGGATAGACCCTCGATCTCAGCAGGGGATTTCTGTTTTTTCTATCTTGGTCTATTTGTATTGAAGTTGCAGTTGCTTTTGGGCCATCTCTTTTAGTGGGCCTTGGGGGAGCTCATTGAGAAGATTTGCCAGGGTTGGAGTAGGAGGACGATTTCGCAGTTGTATTCGATTTATGAAAATCCTTTAGGAGATGTTTTTATGCGATTTTTAAAATCCCAAACATTAATTCCTCCGTTTGCATTAACGGCAGCTAGACCACAGTCATCAGGTCGCCAAGCAATTGCTTCGATACGGCCTCCTACGAATGCACCGCCAAGTGGCTCACCATGACCATTCTTCTGGAGAAGCCAAACAAAAACCGAACCATCCCTTGATCCAGAGGCTAATAGTGACCCTCGCTTGGAGAAGGTGAGGCTGGAAATCGCTCCAATGTGAAGGTCTAACTCTCCTGGTACCGTTCCTTCAGGGCCATTCCCCTGAAAGCTCCAAACCGTTACACGTTCACTTCCACCAGTAGCCAGTAGTGTGCCAGTGTGATCAAAAGCAAGATGGCATGGCTTGCCTGGATAGCCAGACATCTCAAGGTCTTTCTCAGTTGAACGACGCCAAAAATGAACAGTGTTGTCCTGACTACCGCAGGCCACAATATCTCCGTCAGGGCTTAGTACCATGGACACAAGTGAACCTTGCCATTCCAGCTTCTGATTTACCTGGTCACGAATTACATCATAAAAAGTGACTCGGCCGTAGCATGCAGTTGCTAATTCATTCGATTTTGACCAAGCAATCGCGCTGACAGTACTAGGATGTTTATCTGAGCGCCAATGTTCTTCTCCATCGGCACCAAAAACATAGACGTACTGCGAAAAGACTGCGGCTAAGAATTGTCCATCTGGTGACCATTGGAGATGTTCAACCCATCCTTTACCGAGTTCCAATGCCTTATTGGACTCCCCTTCTTTACTTTTCCAAATCAGAACACGTCCATCCTGACCTGCAGTAGCAAAAATATCTCCATCTGGATGAATGGACATCGCAAGTAAGCCACCTTCATGGACTTCCTTTCGATGCCAAAGGGTGGTTCCAGACTTGCCTTCAAAGGCATAAAGGCCTCCTGCAGCATCACCCACTAAAAAAGCATTGCCTTCTAGTGCCCATCCGCAAACAATGACATAATCGGCGACTTCAGTACTCCACCCCTCGTGAAGCATACCCCGACCCTGAGGGCCGAGTTCTCTTATGTCAGGCATTTGTCGAACCCACTTTGCAAGGCCTCTTCATCAAGGTTCCGACCGATGAACACGAGTTGATTGCGGCGAGGTTCATTACCCCACTCCCTATCAGGCTGTGAGGTAAAGAGCATATGTACACCTTGAAAAACTATTCGCCGCGGCTCGCCGGCAAAGCTGATGAAACCCTTCATGCGAAAGATGTCCACACCTTTCTCTGAGAGAAGTCGGCTCAGCCAAGCGTTGAGCTTTTCAGGATCGACATTGCCATTCCGCTCAATAGCAATTGAACCCACTTCATCATCGTGTTCGTGTTGTGCTACCCAAGTTCGCTCTGCTATAGGAGGAATTAAAAGGTCATTCTGTTGAGTACTTCCTGACTCAGTAACTGAAGTATCCATTCTCCTCACTTTGATATCGAATTCCTCGGCCGTGTGCTGAGTGAATAAACCAAGATGCCCAGATTTCTCAACTTCAAGCGAGAACGACTTACTCCCATCGGACTGCAGCTGAAGATTCACATGCTTGTTCAGTGGGATTTTGTCACCTGGATGTAGGAGCTCAGCAGGTTCAGCGTAAAGTCGTACACATGATTCTGCACCTTCATTGAGAGATTCTTCGTCTGTGCCTTGGTCAGCTACAACGACGAGAGACATCATCGGGTCAGGCCCCTCTTCGAGACTAACTTCGTAACGACCAGGCTCAAGTTGAAAAACACCCGTCCACTCAAATGGATACTCTGGTTCTAGGAAGCTGGGGCGGCGCTCCAAAACCTGGTCAAGGTCAAAAGCACCGAGGTTTAGAACAGTTTCAACAGAGACATCCGCTTGCTTACTACGTACGACACGCGCCATACGGTTCATGTCACGTAGTCGTGCTTCAAGAGTATCGAGTGACTCATCAGAAACGAGATCAGTTTTGTTCAGAACCAGGACGTCGGCAAATGCAACCTGCTCGGAACTCTCATCACTGCGTCCCAGTTGCTGATCAATATGAGCTGCATCAACAAGCGTAACGATCCCATCGAGTGAAAATTCTGAACGAATTTCATCGTCCATGAAGAATGTTTGAGCAACCGGACCGGGGTCAGCAAGCCCCGTGGTCTCAACCAATACATAGTCGAACTTATCGCGTCTCTTCATGAGGTTGCCAAGTACGCGAATTAGATCTCCTCGAACGGTGCAGCAAATGCAACCATTAGACATTTCAAAGACTTCTTCGTCGGCATTGATAACCAGTCCCTGATCAATACCGACTTCACCATATTCATTTTCAATGACGGCGATTCGCTTACCATGCTCTTCGCTCAGAATCTTGTTAAGAAGAGTCGTCTTTCCAGAACCAAGAAATCCAGTAAGGATAGTTACGGGTACTTTTTGAGTACCATTCATAGCCTTAACAGCCGAAAAACAGTTCCATTATATTGAATATAATTACCATTATCATGCTCATTTCCATTTTAGGACGTGCTTCACCCAAGCTTTCTTGGGTGCCAAATATGTAGAAAATTTAGATTTTGCGATTTTTATCTCCTAGGTTGTGGATCAACCAGCCGTGAGTTTTGATTTTTGATTTCAAATCAAAGCTCAAACGTCAATAACCCTGCCGCCTTCCAGCGCATTCAATGACTCTCTAATAGCCCTTAATTGCTCAGCGTTTTCCCTTTCAGTGACACCCTTATCAATGATGGCAAAGACTGCCTGGCAAGCGCTTACAGCAGCATAGTTTTTCGTGTTGGGATCTAAGGCGATTTGGAGTAGACGTTCTGCTACTGCAGGGGCACTTGCAATCAAAACAGAGTGACTTTGATCGAGATGGTCTTTGGTTTGTTCTTCGAGGAATTGCAGGCTGTCTGGATGTACTCTCACATATCGCCTCAACGTTCTGTAGTCCATATCCACTGCGGCTGCTGCATCTTTCCAAGACGCACCACCACTCCTAAGAGTTAACGCCCTTTGAACATCAGGAGGCAATGGGATTTCTTCTATGGGTGGACGACCTCGACTCTCACGTTTTCTGTGGCTTGTAATTGTCATCAATTCATCAATCTAGGAATACTTTTATGAGGCTCAATATGACCGCTAATCATAAGCTGAGGCTTGAAATCTTGGGGGTGTAGCACACTAGAAATCATTGATGAAAATATTGAGAGCTAGATACAGGTTCCCTGGACGCTGATCTCAATCCCAATAATCTCCTACACCTCCCCCCTTCTTACGAAGACAGCTAAAACAGCTGCTATAGCTTTGGCGTAATCAAATAAACCGCTATTCCAATTAAAACCAACGTATCGACAACACTAATTCCTATGAGCAGGGATGGACTCATTTGGGTTCGTCCTGCTTTTTCATGCTTCGCCACACCAGCGGGTTATTCCCTTTCGTCATTACTGTTATCGCTTTGCCTAAAAACCAACTTCCCACCAGGAAGCCCACAGCGGCTACGGCATACAACACATTTGCTTGTGTAGTAGTGGCTAGAAAAGTTGGAAAGTTCATATCCCTATTAAAGAGGGCCGCCAAACTATTTTGCTACTTCTCTTTCTTGGAAGAATCTTCCTTGCTCGAATCTTTTTCTATTAGCGGTACAAGTGCATCAAGAACACTGCGGGCCACCTTCATGCGTGCCCTGTTTAACCCGTCCCACAAGAGCTTGAAGGGGTTCATTTATTTGCCCTCGACGTTAATTACTAAATCCCATTCTGTGAGGTCTTCTGGATTCGGTTGGTCTTCTGCTGCATTGTTTTTAACACACCTGAGAATGGGGGGATGTTGAGCAACTGAAAGCTTTGCAACTTTGGCTCGTAGACGTTCCAATCGAAGTGTGTAATTCATCTAAGTAAATTTGTTTCCTGAGAGATTAAACAGTCTTCAAAATGGCGATAAATGACATTAATTAATTAACTGTGTTTTACGAATCCATTAGTTCACGTTCCAGCGACTTACGCGCGTGGAGAGGTTGTAGATAGTCGTCCCATCCTAGCAAAATCCAGTAATGAAGAGGGATCTGGTACGGGACAGACCCCTGAGACACAGCCAGTTTGTCCCACCCCTGAGATAAAAGACCCCGTCCCACCCCTTTGTCCCATGCCAGAACCCAGTGGTGATGAGGGAAGTGCTATAAATGGGACGTTTGGGAAATATCCCCGCGCGCGCGTAGGGACAGCGTTGCAATCAAGAATGGCGAATGAGAGGGCAGTTAATTCATGAGAGTTGGAGCTACCCAATTGGCAAAGACCTTTTCTACTTCTTCGAGATTCCAAAGATATTTGCAAGTCTTCGCTATCCCTGATTTGTAGTAGTGAACACCTTGTTCAAAATATCCTTCCTTTCTTTTCTGAAGCAGGGTGAGTGGATGTATTCCCAATGCGAAAGCACATTGAGACGTGCCGATCCATTGGACCGAATTAAGAGTTAGCACGAATTATGCGAGGGGTATTCCTTTTGCTCTTGCTACGGCTTGAACAGATTTCGGCCAATTGTCTAATTCCCAGACAATTCCATCACGCCCTTCAGTAAGACGGTCAAGATCCTTGTCGATTTGAGATGCAGACTGCTGAGAGACAAGTGGGACGGCAACTGATATGCCATTCACTTGTGATCTATTGGCGAACTTGTTCTGTTTTCGTGGCATAGAGCCCAAGGCAACAACAGAACCCGCTCATCAATCCACCAAAAACAAAAGATTTCGAGGCCTTTTGCTGGCAGTCCGACTCCCAAATGGGAGGTTGGTTTAGCAGGAATAACCTGGGCACCCAACTGGATTAAAAGAACTATAGAGATTTTTTTAGTTTTTTAATCGGGCAATAACACCATCTGCAGTGTCTAATCTTCTTCTTCCTCAAAACCTAGTGAAAGGCTCAATAGAACTCAGAACTAATCGTTCAGGAGGGCCCAATGAGGGTCCAATCCCAATTCGAGATCTCCAAAAAACGAGTCGGGGCGACAGGATTCGAACCTGCGACCTAGTGCTCCCAAAGCACCCGCGCTACCAAGCTGCGCCACGCCCCGCTATACATAACATCTTAAAGCTTAGTCGAAAACATAGCCCGGGAACAACTCAAACTCCCCACCAAGCTATTGAATGCAGAACAAGGGAAAGCTGGGTCAGATAACTCAAAGATCTATTAATTCCAAGCGTGCTGAGTTCAAATAAGAGCTAGAAAAATTTAACCAAAGACGATTAACCCTTCAGTACGAGCACTATATCGACAGTGGAGCCATGTTCATTAACTTCATCTAGACCTCTATTGCATAAAGAGAATCTTTATTAGTCTAGAGAAATGTTTTAAATAATAGTCAGCGAGAGGCATTGCACCTCTCATGCCGCTTATACGGGCTGACCGAAAGTAAGAGGTAAGAGGAGGTAGGTGTTACTGAGCTGCCGATGCAGTTGCTCTATTAGCCCTTCTGGCTCTTCTCGCAGGTCTTGGCGTCACTGCCTTAGTGACGCGCTTTGACGCTGATGACACTTGCTTGACAGCACTCTTCTTAGCAACCGGCTTCTTTGCAGCGACCTTTGCAACTGTTTTCTTGGTTAAAGAAGCCTTCTTAGAAGTTTTTACCTTTGTTGACTTAGCAACCTTTTTGGCCGCAGTACTTTTGCGGTTGCGATGGGCAAGTATTAAGGCCCACTCCTCTGCAGAGACATTAGCGGGTTTGTTGCCGTGGATTTCAGATTGTTTTGCAGCTTTCTCGATGTCTTTAATAAGGTTCTTCCAAGAAGTAGCAAAACGTTTGTCTGATTGAGACTTTGCGCCGCTTTCTACAAGAGTTTCGACAACGCCCTGTGCTGTTACTTTCTTACGACGACGATTGAAAATCTCCTTTTGCAATTGAGCAATCATGGCATCTGCCTTAGCGCTCACTTTGATGGTTAGTTGGGCCATTAGTTGTAGAACTATCTATACAACATCTAGCAAAGTACTGGGCCTTAGGTCAATTATTGACTACCTGCATAGAGGGATACCAAGAGAGTTGTCGATTATCTAAATGCCTTCACTCCAATCGACCTCAACCCCGTATTGGCTTGCAATACCTAGCAAGTCGGCGAACTCTAGATCTAAGAAATATCCCATAATCGATTGATAGGCGTTGAAGCTCTCAATGTTACGACGATCTTTATACATAGCTCTAGTGATCCGAAAAGCAAGTTCATTCTTAGACATCAGGAAGCCTCCTGATAGGTGTTCACAGAATGCTCAATTACTTTCTGCCAATAAGGACAACCTTTAGAAAGGTGATCCCCATGAGGTATTAGACGTTTGTGTATTCTGCAAATAAGAAGAGTTTTAAAGTGCTTATCACAGGAATAATCGAAATGCTTACATGTTATGCATACGCTTGATGAACAGGAACTAGAAAGGGAACCTTCATCAAACAGCTGCCAGAACTCTTCGGAAGTATTAGCTCGATTAGATTCTGATTGTGGGGGTGATCGCTTAAGCACGGACTTAATTAAATCGAAGAAACAGTTGCCATGCCGAGGGCCTCAGCTGATTGCACATCGGAGACGACCGACGCGCAGGCTAACTAGCAATACACATGTACTAGCGGTAAGAAGCGGAGTAGTCAAGGCAAGTGCGACTTCGGGTAACTGAACCATTGATAGTCATGGCAACGGCTAAAACACGAGGTTCTAAAAACAAAAAGGATTTAAGCTGCGATTTTTGGACGAAATATATTTTTGAAAGAATACTGAGTTCAATATGGTTAGTACGGAATAATAAATGGAACGAATGATTGAAGTACATTCAGAACTTGTAAATATGAATAAGCAGAACAAAACTCAAAGCTGATAGTTTTATAAGTAGATGAGTAAATCTTAATAAATAAGTTAATAAGTTACGAGGAGTATTAATATTTAAGAAACTAAGCAAAAGATGGTGAAAAAACAAACATCATACTTATCATATTAGGATAAGATCCTATAAGAATTTAGTTTACAACGATAATACCTGAAGCTGATAAAGACTTGATGATTGGAATATCAACCGATAAAAGTATTGGCGTTAAAACTAGGGTAATGATCATAGAAGCTGATAATAGCTTATCTCTTAACAAAAGGGTAGGATTATGAGTAGTAGAAGCAGAGCCAGATAAAGAAACTTTAAGATATCGGGACATACATATTATTAGTATGGGCAGTAAGATCGACATCTCAATTCGATACAAGGAAATAAAGATGCTCAAAAAGGCTATTGATCCTGTTGCTGAAGAGAATGCTATGAGATATAAATTATGTTGAGTATACAAAGACAGTGATTTCCTGTAAGAGGAAATTGAGTTGTCAATGTCATCCCATTCTTCAATTTCTGCGATCCTCTTACATGTCATTAAAAAATAACCTAAAAGCCAAACTGAAATTAAAAGAGAGGCTGGAGGAATTGATGATGATGCGGCCAACCAACCAAGACAAAAGCGAAGAGGGTTATTAAGAGATTCAGATAAAACATCAAGAAGATAAATGTCCTTAAATCGAAAGGGAGTCTTGTTATATAAGATCCCATTAAAGAGAATGGCTATTAACAAAAACAACTCAAGGTGATTTCCAGTTGTAAAAGCAATAAATAAAGATAATAAGGATAAGAAAAGATAAAGAGATAGAGTCTCAATCTTGGAAACCAATCCAGATGGGATTGGACGTAGTTTCTTAAGGGGATGTGATGAGTCTGGAATACGATCACACCACTCATTCAAAACATAGTTACTAGAGGAAGCCAACAATGAAGAAAGCAGCAGAATCAAAAAGTGGTTAAAGGAGGTTGAAAAGTAAGATGTTATTGCGATTGCGAAAAAAGCGCCAAAAAAGAAGAATATATGCTTGACTGCATATTCTGGTCTCATTAAACGAAAATATATCCGAAGTTTTGGCATAGTCTTGTAAAAAAACTTTTTCACCTTTGACCGAAGAGTTTAATTATGCTTATTATATCCTATTATAAATAGTAAAGAAGTAGAAACGAGCAACATTAGAATTGAGTAGTAATGAGTTGATATTTTAAGTTGGTTTATATTTAGATATAGGGGTGATCATCAAGAAATTTAGATTTAGAAAAAGTGAATCAAAAGGTTTATTGCTAGTAGCAAACAAAGTAGTCAATTAATCATAGGAGGTTGCAATCTATACAAAAGGGAAGTTCGAATATCCTTACTGATCTTCTTGTTAGGGATCATATTCAACATATCAAGGTCTCTAGGACTATCTGTAATGGCCAGTACTGGATTTAGGACTTGACCTCCAAAAGTAGAACGGATACGTTGAGATTTTTTTGGAAAATCAAATAAGGGTGAGTATGGTTCCAGTTCAAGTCCTATAACATGGTAAGGGTGCTTCTCAAAGACAAGCTTAACTAGGTCAGTATAATTATTAGTGACAATAAGAATAACAAATCCATTGTCATGGAGTTCTTGAATCGCTTTTGAGAGAAAATGACGCTTAAATTTTGAATGGTTACTTAACATAAAATCCCTCCTAACTTTTTCAGAGGAAACAGAGTAAGCAGTTTTAGTCAAAGAATATTTTAAAAGCTGCTTAAATTTTGCAATGCTAATTGGGCTTGAAAAAGTCTTAGTAAGAGAAGATATCCATATACAGGTAAATTTCAATGGGAAGGATAAAAAAGATTGATATAGTAAAGCAAAAAGGGAGTCGTTAGTAATCAATGTTCCATCATAATCTATTAAAACATGAGAATGAGTTGCTTTGGAACTAGATGAGAGCAATAAATTGTTTATATCCCCTTCGAGGTCTGAAAATGATGTAGTTATTGTTATAGTCAATTTATGAATCGATGAAAGATAGAATTAAGTTATGATAGCAAAGATACGTTTAGCATGCTAAAAGCTCTAGCTTAATTATGATTAAAATTTCAATTAGCTGGGAATAGGATTAAAGGACTAGTGTAAAATATAAATATTTTAGATAAAGAAGAGTTAATTTCGCAGCAATTCATAAATTTTTAAATTATCTGTTTGATAGATCAAATTAGATTTCCGATTAATAAAATCGTCATTTGCATAAATTCCTCCTTTTGATGTGAAGTCAGAAATATCTCCTTCATTTTGCCTTATTATGATTATTTGTTTAAGTTTTTTAACCTCATTATTATTACGTAAATCTCTTGATCTGGGTTTTCTTCCCATAAACTTCGCAAAATCACTTTTGATATGATCATAGTAATCTGCAAAGTTATCTATTCTCCTAATTTTTAGACCATTAATATAAAAAGGTGCTCGGAAATACCAATTATAAAATGCTATAGATGCTTCAAGACCTCCACCAACAATTATATTATAGTTTTCAGTTGAGTCAATAATTTGTCCTTTTAGAAACTTTATAGCAGAAGGAGCATCGGGGAGACTGCCTGGATCAATTGAATTTATTGTTGATCTAAATGTTCCTCCTACATATCTAGGGGTAAGAACAAAAAGCATTAATGATAATAAGGTTATTCGGATTAATCTAATTATTCTTAATCTGGCAAATAAGTATGTACAACCCTCATCTGCAAAAACAAAGGCTATGGGGAGCAAGTAAATCCAAGTACGTTCATAAGGAAGAACTCTGGTAGAAATGATGATCAGATTACTACCTATTATTAGAGAGGGGATTAAGAGTATTGCCAAGTATGCCCTTCGATAGAAATAGCTAAATAAGCCAATAAAGATCAGTATCGAAATTAAATAAAGTATAAAGCTAGGTAATCCAAGAGTAAGTATATGAAAACTTTCAATAATGTGTTGGTAATATTCTTTACCGAATTGATCCCAAGGTAAACGTACAACATCATGAAATGCGTCTTTATTTCCGATAATCTTTCCAACTCCACCTGTCATTATGACAACAGGGAGATACAAAATACATGTAGCTAAGATTGTACAAGTAATAACTAGGGTTAATTTACTGATCGAATCTTTAATCTTACTAGAGTCGTTTCTAATACTTGCAAAACCTATCCAAACAAGTAGTCCTGCTAAGCTAAATAGATTACTTGGTATAGCAAAGAGGTAAAGAGCATTTACAATAGAAAGCTTGATTAGACTGACTTGATCTTGAAATCTCGTAAGTTCTTGAATTAGCGTTATTATTATTAGGCTAATAAATATAGACAAGCTGTAGCCTCTACCATTGGTTGAATAGAGGATTAAGGATGGCCAAAAAGCAAATAAGAAGACTGATAGGTTTCCATTATTTCCAAACCTTCTGCAAATTCTATAGATCAAGAATAATGAACCAATTCCGCTAAAGAATGATGGAAACCTAAATCCAACTAAATCATTGCCCATTAAGGTAGTTGTAACTTTAGTAGTAATTGAATAAAGAACATGGTTATTTGGTCCTGAATAATAAAAGACCCTCAATGGGTTACCTACAATATAATTTAATGCGCTACTTGCCTCATCAGTTCGCATGGGTTCTGACAAGTAAAATGTCCTGATAGCCGATGCGATAACAATAGCAATCCAGAAAACATAATGTTCCTTAAATGGTAAGAAGTTCTTCCTAAAGTCTCTAGCAATATCTTCAAACAGATGAGCCGGAGATCTTACTATTGACTTAACAAGAAGCATAGTCCATAAGTAATTTAATTAATATCCTACTTCAGATAGTAAGGACAATAGGGCATTAATCTAATAGTAGATAGCAATCTACACATTTAAGCATATAAGAATATTAAAAACTTGTTGTATTAGTTTTTAAAATTAATGCATCAATGTTTAAATAAAAATTAGTTTCTTTTAGCTCAATTTGTAGTTATTTTAATATTTAAACTATTCCTTCTAGATCTGCTTTAGTAGATAATAACCACAGGTAAAGCTAAATAGAGATTAGGAACTTGACTAAATCTGGCCATGGAAAAATTGACATCTATTTAGGATTAAACTGTAAAACATGCAACTTTTAAGAGCTTCTATGGATTACCATATAAGGAAGCATGAGACAAAGGGAGTTTTTGAAAAGAGTTGAGAATGCAATGAGACTTAACAACGTTCCTGGGGAAGTAATGAAACTCTTTCATGACAAAGGTTTTAAAGTTTCTCATTAGCAAATGTTTATTGGAATTTCCTATTCTGAAACAAGTAGGATTTAGCATTTATAATTATTGATAATGAGTTTGTCCCCATGCCTACCAAAAGATATTCCGACGAGGAGCTTGCGGAAATATGCGAAGACGCCTTCGTGAACGTAAAGGAAGCCTGCATGCGGCTACAAGAAAGGACCGGGTGCGCAAATGAGGTAGTGGTGTCAATGCTAGGCAGCGTCGCTGAGTTCTATAACAGCCAAAATGATCCTGAATGCCCAACAGAGAGAAAGGGTGCTGAATAGAGGGAAAAGCCTTGTGAGCTCGATCTCAAAGATGATTTATTTATCTATTTTATTTGTTTAACTTAAGAAGATTTGATTATAGAAGAAAGAATAGTAAGTTAAGCGAGAAGGAAGTAGCACTCTTAAGATAAAACATGAATCCCTCCATATCAATTGGTCTAGTTCTATGCATTCTTTGGCTATTAGGCCATGCTGGATTTACATTCTGGTCCGGTGGTTTTCAGCCAGGAACACTTATAGCCAATATCTTTGTAATTGTCGATTCATTAGTGTCGATAGCTTTGGCATTATATATTTATAATCTAAGAGATAAAAAAAGTTCCGCAGACAATTAGGTAAAAAATAATAGGTCTCCTAAAAGTAAATATTCCTATATGAAGCAAAGATCTTATCTAGAAGGCAACATTAGAAATCTCTCTGAAGGTTAAGAGATCATACTTTGCAAAGGTTTTTCTAAAGACTTCTTGCTAGTAAAGGAATGGTGTTTCTTTTGGAGAAAAGCAAATGTCGAAAAAGCAACTTGTACACTTCTTTGAAAAAGCCGTAAATGACAAAGGCCTACAAAGCCAAATAGATGCCTGTGGTCCAAATAATAGCTGTATTGTTGCGGTTGGTAGAAAGTATGGTCACAAGTTTTCTCCTGCAACACTAAGTCACTGGCAAAGAGACCACAGGTAAACTATAAGTCTAATAGTTCTATCAGTTGAGTTCGGAAAGATCTAAAATTCCTTTATCTTGTTAAATGATGCGAAGTGGAAATAAGCAATAGAAAACACATTATCAATCCTAAATAAGCTCACATCTAGCACGATGTAGTGATTTAAACCATCGGCATAAAATTTTAATGGATTAAAGCTCTGCCTCTGGAGTAATGTATTCAAGTTGATAACCATACTTTAAAGGAGACTAGAAGCCTAAAAGATAATATGGTCTCAAATGGAACTTGATACCTAGTTCTTTCATCAGTGGCATGTAAAAAGAGTATTGGATTCTTAATTCCAAAGTATTTAATGAAAGAACTCTAATTAGTTTTAACGCTTCCGGAAGCAATGAAAAGAAAGAAGCTGCTAAGAATGCTTGAACGCTAGCTCGAAAATTTTATTCCAATCCAATTCAACCTTGACAAGCACGCATAATAGGTACGTTAGAGGTTAGTGAAATGGTATCCATCAACTTAGACAACAAACAGCTTAAAGCACCTCAAGTCAAGCAAGCCATGAGATCAATTGTCAAAATGCTCATTCGTGATGCAAAATGTATGGTTCATAAACACCCCTCCAGCACAGAGCTCTATCTTTGGAGCAGAAGCTATAAGAGTTAATACTTAGAATTGTATATAGAGCAATTGATTGATTGATTGATTAAATATTAATAAGTCAAGTAAATATATCTCTAGGCACTATATTTTGGATAGGAATATCATTTGTTGTTTAAGGCCTCAGAAGACAAAGAGATAGCACCAGCAAAAATAATTAGGCCTGAGATCCCAAACACTGCTAGTTCTGCAGTATCTCCTTGTTGGTAAGAGCCCGACTTGATCAACCCTATATTTAAAAAGTATGCTAAAGCAATCCATCCAAGAATCCAACTTAATATATAACCAGAGATCAGAAGAAATCTTTTCATCTTAGTAGATATTTCAAGGGAGGATACGAATGAACTAAGATCCCATCTTTAATATCATCCTCAAAAAAACGACTTTGTATTAAGGTAGTAAATATTTTTAAAAATTAGACCTTAGTATCGTGCGAAATAATTGTAATAATACCTATTTCTTTCAATCTGATTTACACCGGCCCTTCAAGTTGCTTCAATCACTAAGAAATTGTACTTACGAGTACAGTCTGGTAGGCAAATTGTTTAATTGCAAGAATTTCAGCTATTCATAGTCATGGTTTCTGCAATAGTTAGTACTCCAATAAACCATTTAATAGCAATAGCACTAGATAAAGCTATCCAATTTATACAAGTGCCCCTTGGCAAGAGCATCTTCTTAGCTCTTATTTTACTAGCACTTTTAGCTTTACTACTAAGTCTAGGTCGTCGATTAGAGCTTGCGGTTCGTCTTGAGAGGCTTGGAATACCTACAGCACTAATTGCAGGATTAGTGGGCCTTACCCTAGGGCCATATGGTCCCCTCCCAATACTCCCTCAAAGCGTTGCTGACATTTGGGTCCAATTACCAACTCCTCTTCTAACCCTCGTATTTGCAACATTGTTATTAGGTCGTCCACTTCCAAATGGTCCAGGCTTATTAAAACCTGTTCTTTCTCAATCACTACTTGGATTCCTTATTGGCTTTGGTCAATATGTTGTTGGAGGAATGGTTGTCATCTTTTTCTTAATTCCTTTTTACGGTGTAGATCCATTGATGGGATGCCTTATTGAGGTTGGATTTGAAGGAGGGCATGGAGCAGCAGCTGTCATGGGTAAAAGCTTTGATGAACTTGGTTTTTCGGGAGGACAAGATCTGGGCTTAGCAATGGCAACTGTTGGTTTATTGGCCTCAACAGTTTTAGGGAGTGGACTAATAGTCATTGCAAGATTCAAAGGATGGGTTGCCTCCGAATTCTCAGATGAAGAAGTTAATAATAAAGAGAACAAATCAACAGCTCTTTCAGAGAGAATAAAACAACTGATCTTGAATCTATCCTTTCCAGGAATTGCCATACTTATTGGGCTTGCATTATTAAATACTTTAAAGTTTCTCTCATCATATTTTGGGGACACCTACCAGCAAGTTATTAATGCCTTTCCAGTATTTCCATTGGCTCTACTAGGATCATTGCTAGTTAGGCTATTCCTTGAAAGGTTTAATAAGATTGCTCAGGTATCAGAAATATTGCAACGTGAAGTTGGAACAATATCGACAGATTTACTTATAACCACAGCAATAGCGAGCTTGGATTTACCATTGTTGCGAGAGAACTGGATACCAATAACAGCACTATCTGTAGCTGGTTTAACATGGAATTTAATTGTCATGCTTTTACTTGGTAAAGTTATTCTTAAAAATGAATGGTTTGAAAGGTCGATCACTGAATTTGGGAATGCAACAGGAGTGGCCGCAAGTGGTTTGCTACTACTCAGACTGGCAGATCCAAGAAACTCAACTATCGCTCTCCCAGTATTTTCAATAAAGCAGCTACTTCTTCAGCCTTTATTGTCAGGAGGCTTAATTACTGTGCTAGCTCCAATAGCCATTAAACATTTTGGTTTAATTAGCTGGACTGAGATTACAGGCATCATTACAATTATATTTATTATTTTCTCAATATATTCTCAGAAATAGCATATTAATTCAACACAAATTCCGACAAGAGGAAACCTACAGACTAATTCCACCTAAAGATAAGCTAAAGTTAAGCTTAATCAGACAAATTTATGCTCTGATCGAATACGAATCCCTATTCTTTAATGAATTACAGTCGCCATAGAGATGTCCCAAAACAGGAATCAAGAGAAAAATGGTTTAAAAGCCATTTACTCGACAGAGAGGTTGAACTTAAGGAACTCTATGAGATGCCACAAGAAGAACTAGATATGTTAATGGCTGAAACTGCAGAACTGAGAAGTGATCCAGAGAACAGACAAAGAAATATTGGAAAATATTGTACTGCAGGCTACTTTCTCGAACTTGCAAGAATCATTGACAAAAGAAGAGCTGAATAAAGTATTCATGGAAAAGTTTCTACTCTTATGATCGCAGAAGCTGGAATAGGTCCATAAACATGTGGATAGCTAAGTCCATCATCAGCAAGGTCTAATCTCACTACTGCATTTAACAGCTTCACATCAATAACAAGCAATATTATGGTACCTAAATCTCTATAGTATTTGTGGTAGACATCATTCAACTGACTTGAATAGGCAAGATGAATATAACCAATAGCATCAATGTGCATACCACGAGTTGAGATCTTATAAGTAGATTCGTTTTTGTATATTTCCCAATCAGATGGTAAAGCCAAGTGATAAAGGGTCTCTTCTTTAACATTAGAGGAAGAATTATTTGGGAAGTTATTTTCTCCAGAACATGAAGGGAAGGACTTCTGTTTTTTCATTAAGATATCAAAAAGAGGATTTTCGCAGAACGATTCCAGCCATTTTCGTGTTTCGAGAAGTCTATTATCATTATTAAGCCTTTTTAAATCACTATTCCAAAACTGACGCACGAAAGGCCATATAGCCCAGTCTGCGAGACTTTCCGCACCACCTACAAGCCATCTTCTTTTTTTATTTGTTCCTTTAAGTCTTTGTTCTAACTCCAAGAGAAAATTTACAGCTGCTTCTCTGTGAAACTCAATGTTTTCATCAGGATAGCGTGATGAATACTTATACCGATCTATATGTCTTTTAAAGTATTCATCATTCTGACGAACAAGTAATTCAACCTGATCTCTCTCTCTTTTATTATTGTTTCTTAAAATATTCTGATGATCAAATCTTTCTAATGACCACTTAATTATATCAATGCTTTCATCAATAACTAAGCCTTCCTCGGTCAGGAGAACTGGAACAGTTCCTTTAGGTGAAAGTTCTAAGAGCTCTTTAGGCTTACTTTTTAAATCTACCTCTCTCAAATTAACAACCATGCCAGTTCTAAGAATTGACCATCTTGCTCTCATGGCATATGGACATCTTCTAAAACTATATAAAATATTTTTCTCCATAAGCTCAATAAAAGTCAATAGCTTATCGACTGTAGTTGCTATTAAGACAAGTATTAATCATCTCCCTAGAAATTGATTTAATGATTCTAATGTGAACGCAATCGAAACAAACGAAAGTGCCAAGACGAATCCCTTCATTCGATTAGACCATGTAGAGAAGAAGGGGACATCCTGTGCATCGTAGCCACCAAAACTACCAGTAAGGAAAAGTAACCACATAGGCAAAGATGCCAAAGCAAACCCTATAGCTGTATCTCTTGCCAAGCCTGCCTTTGAGAAGAGTGCCAAACCAAATCCACCTATGCCCAAAATAAATGCCCCTTTAAGTCCAGTAGCGACTTCTTCGTCTAGAGGGGTAGGGGTAGTTTTATCAATATTCATCTGCTGGATACACTCCTGAACCTGATCTTTATCAAGCCGAAAGTATTCAGTCTCTGGGATCCTAAAAGCCTTATATTTACCTAATAGTCTAGCTTCGATACCGAAGGGGTCGTCAGTCTGAACTGTTTCGAGAATTTCATCAGGTCTGAGTTTCTTTATGACCTTCTGCATGTCTGCTGCATGTCCAATTTTATACAGGTCACCATTACGTAATAGATAAACGACCCTTGCCATGATCAACTCTTGAGATAATTCAGTCTTGTATATTCCCTTTATAACTTGCTTTTGATCTTTTAGGAGAAAAGTATCATCATGCTCGATAAATTTAAAAATATGAGCTTATTAGTTAATTCATGATGAAATCTCATCAGTGAGGGTTGTGAGATGTCTAAACAATTCTAAAACGCTATTTGTAAAAAGTGAAAAGCCATTAAAAAGCCCCACCAAATCATGGTAGGGCTTAGAAACTTATAACACTTGTCAGTGTTATTGAGTTAATTAGGAATTTGAGAAGCTAAATAATTCCTCAATCCTTAAGAGTGGCTGGTTTACCTAGAGGGCCGTATGCCTGATCTAACGTGCGTTTGAAATCGAAGCCCATTGCACGCAAGGCATGGAAAAGGTGCCCTTGGATGTAAAAGAATCCAAGATAGTAGTGAATGTTTGTCAACCATGCACGTGAGGTGTGAGCACCATCAGGAAGTTGGACAGTATCAATCCAGTAAGGAGAGATGCCGAATTTCAATGCTAATGGCTCGCCAAACCACTCCACTGGATAAACAGTTGTGTTTGTTGAACACCAGAAGGCTGCAACAATTGCCATCCAACCGATACCTGCTAGAGACCAAGAAAGAACTGCTTCTGCTGAAAGCAAACCAGATCCCTTGAATTTGGTGTATTCACCAATTTGCTTGGTAGCAATGTGGAACGCTCCACCACCTATTTCGAAGAAAGCTAAGAAGGCATGGCCACCCATTACATCTTCAAGGCTGTCAATAGCTAGGAAGTCAAATTGATGATTCCAGATTTGAGTTAGATCAAGGTTGTAGTTGACCTGACGAACAGCACCTAAAGCAGGATCGTAAATCCCATGGATTCTTGCCCATTCAACAAACCAGATACAGGCAACACCCATGAAGATGAGGTGGTGACCAAGAATGAAGGTTTGATTGTCAGGGTTGTCCCACTCAAGCTTGAATTTTTTAGCTTGAAGTATTTCTGAATCCTGGATGTCACCTGGGAACAGAAGTGAGTGCATAAGTCCACCAGCTCCATAGACCATGGATAAAACCAAGTGAACGATGCCAATATTTGCAACACCTGCCCCGGTCCATGCACCTGCACCATCAAACCCAAGGCCGATAGATGCCAGATGAGGAAGGACGATTAAGGGCTGATGCCCCATAGGCAGCGTGGGGTCAAAGCGAGCAAGTTCAAAAAGGGTAAAAGCACCGGCCCAAAAGGCAATTAAGCCTGTATGCGCAGCGTGCGCAGCAATAAATTTGCCTGAGCGGTTGGTGACCCCTGCGTTACCAGCCCACCACCCATAGGTGACGTCTGGGTTGCCATAGGTTTGCATTAATAGAGATCGCGAACTGCAATGCCGTACGAGGATACTCTTAAGTAACTACTACTTGCAGAGGCACTGTCACAAGACTTTGACAATGCATCAAACTTGAACAAAATGCCTAGCAACCCAAATAAAGGTTATAAAAGGGAAAGTTGCCTTTATTTCCAATCTAAAAAAGGAAAAATTATTGATTTGTGTTCAAACCACTACTCAACAGTTCTTCATCTAGAAAATAAGTACTGATCTTCTCGCTGCCAAGAACAAAGCCACCTGAGACAAGTTTTTGTTGATTTTCAAGCAGATATCTCTCTAAGTCTCCTGGCAGAGATTTAAAAACTGCCATGACCTCGGTTGTTTTTTGATTGCTTTGTAAGCGCAGAATAAGAGTTAGGCCAGCTGATTCTTGATCTTTAATTTCATTATCAAAGAACTTTACCCAATCGGAAAAGCTTTTATTAATTTCGAATTTAACAACATTAATAATTGGGTCTGGGATGACAGCCTTATCTTCCTTATTTCGAGACTTATTAATCAAGGACCACACAAATGAAGCCAAAAGAGCGAAACCAATTGTCCAAATCAAGATGGTTATTAGAGATGCAATATCTTGGTTGAGAAGACTTGGAGGGAATAGAGATAACCTGATTAAGATTGGTCCACCGATTCCCCAAATCAACAAGCATATTGCTAGGAAAGAAAAGAAAAATGTGTTTTTATTGTTCATGGCAAGTAATCCTGAGAAAAGGTTAGGAGGAGTGCTAAACCGATAAGGCTGTTTAGAAGCCTGTAAGTCTATCTTTTTTTAAAAATACTCTAAATAAGAATCCAATAGAGAATATTAGCTAAATGTTCTGATTATCTTAAATTTCTTCATTTGGAGGCTATTGATACTAGCTTTTAATGAATATTTGCAAAGGTAAACCTAATAATTTTATATTCCTATGGTAAAAATTTATCTAATTAACACTTGATTCTTCAAGCAAATACAGGAGAAGTTAGTGCTTTTTAATTAGAGCCTTGAGCATTTTGAAGGTATGCCGTAGCTTCGTCTATATCATTACAAAATTTACAGGAGCCCAAATAACAACCTAAAAATCTCTCGAACGAACTTTTACCACCACTTAAAGGATATTTATGGATGGTCCCGCCTTGAGGTGTGGAGTGAACAAGGGTTGGCCTAGCGTTCATGCTGGTTAATTTGATTTCTCTAAACATGCTGTATCAGGTCGTTGAACGCCATAGGTGGAATTACTACAAATTCTTGGATTAAACGTGAAGAAAGAACCATGATGCTTTCTCAGGGCACTCTCTGGACTAACTTCGTTTAAGTAAGAAGCCTATTCCAAAATGCTTAAGCTCTGGGAAACACTATTACCCTTGGTAAAGGATATGAGAATTAGATTTTTGCTGGCAATGGGGGCAAATCTGCTAATTCTCTATTTCCTTACCACATATTGGAAAAGATTAATTCCTGATTTGCCTTTGAATTAATTAGAGTAAAATAGAAGGCAAGAGTCTAAGTAGAAACGAAGATTAAATAATAAATAGACTAGTTTATAAATTCTCAAAAACTATCATTATCCCTAATTTATAGAATCAGAAAGGATCAGACTTCGAACCCTTGAGAAGATTATGGATCCAACAATAACAGAGATAATTGCAGTCAAGAAGAAAGTAAGCAATTGCCCTAGAGAGCCAGGCAAGTACAACCCTGATTTCAATAAAGGAAAGTCAATTAAAGATCCCAAGGAACCCCAAATTATAACCCATGATGATACATAGGCGATTCCAAACCAGTCTTTTTTAGTCATGCTAATAAGTAGTAACTTGATCTGCTAAAGGATAATTGTACATTGTTATACTACCTTTTAGTCAAGCGAATGATCCTGGTAACTCCATAGAGTAATTGCAAATATATTATCTACTGATATTAGATACAATCAAACATCGTCTCAAAAGCTAGGAACCAGGAGCTTCAAAAAACCCATTAAAAGCAAGAAAAACAACCATAGCAATTATAGGTCCTAAACCAAATATAGTAAGAACAACCTTTGCTCTAATTGGGTTTGTTTCAGAATTTGAGTTTTTTTTCACTAGAGAATTGCCTGAATATTTAGTAGTTTAAATTGCTCATATATTTACTTCTTTCCTTCTTCATCTGCATCGCATGTCAAGTCGCATTCCGTAAGTTCAGGGTTTGTGAGTTGATCTAAGACTCTCGCCATGTCTACAGCCGAGAGTTCTCCATTGCTCCCCCACTTAAGGGTTGTCTTTCTTTGGGAAGCAGGTTTTACAGTGGGTTCATTAGTTTCCTTAGGTACTTCCACTTAAGACCTCTCTAGCTAGCTTCTATTATTAAAAGCCTTAAGCCGTAAATTTTTCTGAATTCTTACGGAAAGTTCACTTTCTCTTCTGAAAGTCTCGCATGAACTTTATATCTACCAAAGTCTAATCACAAGCAATAGCTAGAGAGAGACTTAGAATACATCTTTCAATGAATCTATAAGCCATTCAAAGAAATTAAATGGATTGAGAATATTAGAAATACTACTATCATTATTCCAATATTTCCTTTCTTCAAAAGAAAAATATTCTTGACTACTCTTCTTAGGCTTTATGGAAAATTCAGATTCTCTGCCAAGCAAAACATTACTCTCTGAACTCATTATTGTCTCATTGGCTAAAGTTTTGATTTCATCCTCAAAAAACCATTTTTTCGAACCATCGCGCAATGTAACTACAACTCCTATTCCTTGCCCATCAGTTAATTTATAATCATGCAAAATTCCAACAGGCTCTTCTGAAAGAATTTTGGCTAATTCATCTGGAATACGATCTTTAATCAGATCAGTATTTACTATGACTTTAGCTCCAAGCTTAATTAAATCTTGTGATTGAGACATGGCCTCACGGGCTTAGTTGGTTTTAGTCTTTTGACTGTGTGATCTTTATGATAGGTGAAGGGTAATCCAATTTGGCATGCATTTATCAGTTGTATTGATCACTTTCAGCCGAAAGTTGCAAAGAGTGTTAAGGGAAATCCTCTGGACAGGATGGAAAGCTCTAGGAGGAAAGAAGCTGTATGTACATATTTTATCAACCTAAGAGTTTCAAAGGTTCCTATTGTAGAAATAATCATAGGAAAGGACTCAATACTTAAACTGGTCACTAATTTCTTGCCAACCAACCTAGAAGCGTAAACACTATTGTGAAAAACAAATCGCAAATACACATTCGTTCCATAGCAACTGTTCTGATAGTTCTAAGCTCGTCAGTCACAGCAGTGAACTCGACAACTGATGATGATGTCGTGAAGATATGCAATAAGGCAAAAGACTATTGGAGTTGCGTTAGAGCAATGAGTGGAAAGCAACCAGAATTGAGAGCATTTGGGCCACTTCTAATTGATTGGTCTGTATGGCGTGTCATGAATGGAAGCTACGTAGCACCTAGCTACAACAGCTCAAGAGAGGGGTTTTACTTGGCAATTAATTGTTCAGAAGGGAAAATAAATGTGAGCAATAAAAAGGGTTCTTGGAGAGGGTGGATAACACCAGTAAAAAACTTTGAATATGATTTTATAGAAACTCTCTGCAAAGAAAAAAATACTCCTACAAAAATTGGAAGGGATAGATAAATAGTCATTAATTCCTTTGATAACAACAACTTAAAGCATCTGCAAAACTGCGTAAAAATAAAAATCAAATTACTTCGGAGAAATAGTCACAAAAAAAAAGCAGGTTAATAACCTGCTTTTTTAAATTCTAAATTCGTAATTAAACGAACTCAGCGCTGGAATCTTTTGGTTGGATCGTTCTTGTCACGAGCATACCAATGAAATTGGGAAACTTGAAGAATGGCAATCAAACCAAATACTGCTGGAATCAGCTGTAATCCTCCTGAAGGCTTAACCAAACCCAAATCTGAAGGGTGTGGCAGCTGAGTAGCAAAATCAATGATGTGGGTTAGGTGAATCATCAATAACCGGAAAAGCCGTTTATATATAACCCATCAATCGATCCCTAAATACTCTCTGTTGCATCTTGAAAACTCAAAAGTTGAAAACAGAGGCTCTCTTGCGTCAACTTATCTCCAAGAAAACAGTCAGAGAGGACGTTTTCAGAGATACTGAGCAAATTAGACTTCTTAAAGTATTTTTCTGTTTTTTGCTCCTCGAGGAGATCCAGGAGGGAATAAAGCTCATGCCTAAGGATCAATTAAATCCTGACTCAAAAGAAAGGGGTCTTAACTCTTGCAGCGCTAGGACCTCTTAGAAGGGAATAAGCGAGCACAAAGCCTCATAGAAGTCCACCAATGGGAATCAGATCAAAGAAGCACCTTTCAACGATTAAAGGCTGAATGCTTATCCGAGCAGGTTTTATTAAAGAGGCTTGCCTGAAATTAGCTGATGCACCGCAGGAACTGACCTATATAGGAAATAAATCACTATGAGCAATAGGTTCCCACCAACAACGAGTGCTCCTGTTATCAGATTTTGCCTAGAAGATGTGTAATCCCATTGAGGTTGGTTATCAGTTGTGTCAGGTTCAGACATTTTGGTTTAATGAAGTCAGGAAAGCTGAAACGATTTGGAATAGCTCAAAAGCAATTGAAAGGATGAGAAATCCATATCGCCTTAACGTTCGACCTTATTAATAAATTTGTCAACCACTAGTATTGGATTTTGATTTATTCAGCTTTTAACTAAGAAGATTTGTTGTTAAGACTGAAAAGCCTTCTAAAGGAGGCCATCGTAAAGGCCATTACCTTTATGCAGTCTATATTTATACTAATGGCGAGTGTAAGAAAGATATGTTTTATTCCCTTCTTAAACAAGGGCACACCTTTTCTAAGCGGTAGCAAAATACCTCTTACAAATAAGTATATAAACAACAAAAGAAAAGTTGTTGCTTTCGTAATATGAGGAACATACAAATGTGGAGTTCGATTAATACTCCACATGTAATTATTCCAATTAATTGCTGTTACTATTGCAAGTAAGCTAAAGAATATAATATAGAAGTATTTTTGTTTCTGATATACCAACAAGTCGTCATAACAAGCTACATAATAGTTCCTATACCATTTTGAACAGAGTTCTAAGAATTTTTTACCTATAAGATTATAATAAGTTAAGGGAATAGCTTTGATATTCTTAATAGAATCTTGAAAATATAGTGCCCTTCTTATCCATTCTGCATCTTCTCCACACCTTGCAGAAGGGAGAAAGTGTCCGATTTCATTAATAAGATTACGACTTATCAAAGTACCTGGTACTGTAAACAAAGGTTTACTCCCATAAGTAGCTGAAATAAAAGATTCTTCAAATAAAGTTTTTCCAATATATCTTGTTCGCCCAAGTATCCCTTGTCTTCCTGAATTTTTCAGTAATTGTAAAGAGTTCTCCAACCAATTACTTTCTGGTTTTGTACTAACATCAAGGAAAGCAATAAATGGGCAACTTGATTCTCTTGTGCCAATATTTCTTGCCTCACCAGGCATTATAGTTTTCTCATATCGAAGAATATTTATATCTTTGCCTATAAGTCTCGCTTTTTCTAATAGATTCAATTTCTTACTCAAAGGTAGATTGCTTACTACACAAATAATCTCTTGAATATGTTGTAAATTATCACCTAGCGATGTTATTAAATCACTACACTTATCAAGATCCTCAGCAATGCATCCAATGACCAAGGATATTCGATAGTCATCATTTGCTATTTTTGTTCTGAGAAAAGACATCGCATAGTCCTAACATTTACTCCCTCATCAGAAAATATATACATGCATCACCTGCTTGACATCCAATATAAATACAAAATGTCAATGAAAGACAATCTTACAGGTCCACCCATAAGACAGAGAACACTATAAAAGGATATGATCCTTTCAATCAATTGGTATAAAACGAGTTTGAGTCACATATCCTAAAAATAGGGCAGAATATAGAAAACGTGCTTCCTTGTTTAAGCAAGTGGTTAAAAACCCAAAAGAAAGGGTTAATATCTTCAACTGTGATCATGCCTCTAAAGAACTAGGAGTTATTTCTTTACTACATCTTTTTTATATGAACGAACAAGAATCCCTCTCCACCAGAAACATCTCACTGTGGGCACTATCTTTTATTTTAGGTGGTGCACTAATTGACTGGAGCTTGAGAAATGCTCATGTCTACAACCTGGGTATTGGTTCAATTCTTACCTTTACTATCTTTGGTTTTATACTAGGAGCAAGTGGACCTTTCCCTTTATGGATTTTATTATACAACAAGATCCAAGACAGGGATAGGCTTGAAGCAACAGTAATTACCTTTAAGATCAACAATACATTTACTGAATGGTTAAGAGTATCAGAGAAGGATCTTATCGCTCAAGAGGCTGCTGGAATTACCACTATCTTTAGGGGTGTCAGTCAAGAAGATCCCAAAAAAGTTATAGCAATTTATCAAGCAAGGAGAGGTATTATGAAGGATTTTCTGCAAGCTAATTCTAAAAGTATTGCTAGCTCAGGTCAAGTTAGCGGGAGTGAGGAAACCTCAATATATTATCCTAATGGATAATATTTATTTAGGGGTAAAAAGAAATTGCCTCTAATCCTAAAAGGTGAATTACACATAGATGAGATATTCAAACCCATTCATCTGATCACTTATTTATTATCAACCACTGGCAAGAATGCCATATAACTTCAAGACCTCAAGGTAGAGAATTGCACATAAAGAAGTCATGATAACAAGTACAACACCTAAGTATTTAAGAAGTTTTTGATCAGTATTTAGCTGGCATGCCCTTATAGACGAAGGCGTCGCCCCTAAGGGCAAAAACGTAAACCCAACCAGAATTACCGCAATTACTCCAATAACTGTTTGAGCGATCACAGCATCGTTATAAACACCTAATGAGGGGAGTGCCACGCTGTCAGCTTTCTCAAGAGTTCTAGTTGCAACACCTTTTGCCAGATTTACAAGCTGTTCAACATTTTCATGTTGGCGGGGTGCCTCATCTAAGGCCCTGTCGTAATTGAGAAGCTGATCTAAAGTTTCAAACCAATCGGCCATGTCATCCATTTGCTACTTCCTTGAGCATAATTTGATAGTTAAGTAATGCTTTTATAAATTAATCACTAGTCAAAACAAGAAAAGGCTTAGGCCAATTATTCCTTGCAGTCAAAGCAATTCTGAAGAATCCCAATTATTTCAATCAGCAGGCCATCTCAATACTTAACTAAGAAATTATGCTTAATCCTGAGAATCCCCTAAGTCTTTATATCTATTAAGACAAAATCGATGAGCAAATATCCACACGGTCGAATCATCTCTCCCAAAGGTATCTCTTAGGTTCTCTACCACATCTTTTAACAAGCTCTTCTTCTATTGCCTTGAGGGTAGTTAGAGAATTTTTTTCTCGTTGCCATCTCTTCAGAACATCAGTCATCCAGCTGACGTTGCAGTCGGACCAGTCCTTATACTCGGACTTTGTAAGCAAGTGCCACGCTATAGGAGGCCTAAGGGTTTCGAAGCCTCTCCAAAAAAAATACAAACCAAGTGGTCCTACCAATATCGCTAAGAAAAATTTAAGGCCTATCGAAAACCATTTGTTCGATTGATTACGACTCATTTATCAAGCATGTCATCACTTATTAAATCTGACAGCAAACCTTTAAATAATCATTCTCTTTCAAAAATTGACCAAAAACAAAACAACAAATACATTTTCTCCATTGGAAGAATCTCAAACCGAAGGCTATGGATTCTCAGATAAATTTAAACTACAAAATAACTTATCCGATTCTATTCCTTGCCACTCGAGTCTTCATTGTTCTAAGGGCCTACTCCCATTCAAATTTGCTCAAACGAGACATTTACTCGATACATAACTTTAGTGCAAAAAGGGATTAGAAAGAAAACCTAACAATCACCTTTCGGCATCTCCTGAATCAATATTTCACTTTTAAACTCTCAAGCACTGGAAATGGTCTTTTAGATTTGAAATTCGAATGGAGCCAAGCGGACTCGAACCGCTGACCCCCTGCATGCCATGCAGGTGCTCTACCAGCTGAGCTATGGCCCCGTTCGTTGGCATGATAGTGTTCTTATCATTTTCAGCCAACTTAACTATTCTAATCGTTGCTGAACACAAACGTCTTCTCTTCTGCCAAGTCAACAAAATTGATAGCATTTAAGCTGTTTCCAAGCCAAAACCCTTTTTTCCACTTTAGCCAACAAGAAAATATGCTTAATTTCTAGACAAAAATATTGGATCAGTTGTTTTTATTTTCTATTTAACTATTAAATGTTCTGCTTAGCTTAAATATATTGGAAGTAAAACATAAAATTACCTACTAATTTAATTCTAAAATAGCCTAATAATTAAAAATTAGGCGGAAAACTTGATGCAAAGATACCAGAAAAAGACTAGGCAGTTTTTTAAAGCAGGAACAGTATTTACTTAGAAAGCTTGACCTAATAAAGAGCTCTCTAGAACTAAAATATCAACTGGCTCCTCCTAGACCTATCTAGTGAAAGCCTAGTCTGCTAGATAGCTTGGTCAAAACCTAGTCGATCTAGATGGACCAAAAAGAAGTCCAAGACTTCATGGCAAATTTGTTTAATGATGCAAAATCAGGTTATTAAATATACAAGGTTCTTTGAAAAGTTTTCTATAGCAGTTGCTCTTGCACAGCAAGATTTCTCTGAATAACTTGTTTTTTCTAAAAAAAGGAGAGCCCCCCTTTAAATAAAAGAAACCTAGCAGTGAGCTCCATTAATAAAGTAAGCAAATAGTCACATTGCACCTATAAAACTTGATTTAAGCTTTGTAGGTGCAATGCGACTATTATCAATAGAAGTTAAAGAAGATTATTTTTCAAGCAAAAAGTAAGAATTAAAAAACTAGTAAACATCAAACATGTCTCCAAACAGCCAGTAACTTTCCTTGTACCACCACTTGATCAGCATCCAATTCAATGGGCTCATACAAAGGGTTTGCTGCCTCTAACTTAACCAAAGAACCTGTTCTGTAGAAATACTTCAATGTAGTTCCACTTCCTGGAACTAATGCACTTACTACTGTGCCATTTTTTAATCGTGAAGGCTCATGCACAGGCTCCATTAAAACAACATCACCATCAGCAATATGCGCATCAACCATAGAATCGCCATTGACGTTTAAGGCGAATATTCCTCGAGTATCAAGAACAGAATTGAGGTCCAAACTCTCTTGGACATCATCAAAAGTCTCTACCAGCCCACCTGCAGCAACCGCACCAAGTACCGGGATACCAGAAACAATGCCTCCTATCAATTGAAGCGTACGTGCCTGGCCTTCCTGCCAAGTTATCCAGCCCTTTTGCTGCAAATGACGAAGTCTGCTCTGGATGGGCGCTGGTGAACGAAGACCCATTCCTTCCATCATCTGACGGATAGAAGGGCTGTGATGATGCGTAGCTATGTAATCAGCTAACCAGTCGTAAAGTTCTTTTTGCGCAGGGGTTAGCAACTCGCCAGAAGAGAGAGTCACAAGCAGTGCAGATGTACCTCAATACATTTGTACCTATGAAATTGCTAATTAGCAAGGCTCAAAGCCCTCCTAGCACTGCTGCTAATAGGGCTTGTTGAAGATGCAAACGGTTTTCGGCCTGATCGAAGACTCTACTGGAATTCGACTCAATGACGCCAGAGCTTATTTCCTCTCCACGATGTGCAGGCAAACAATGTAAAGCAATTGCTTTGGGATCAGCAGCCGAGAAAAGTTCTTCGTTCACACAGAACCCTTTAAAAGCTTCTTCTCGTTTTGCCTTCTCATTCTCTTGCCCCATAGAAGCCCAAACATCTGTATAGACTGCATTTGCGCCCTCTACAGCTTGCAAGGGGTCGCTAAAAACTTTTATTTCTGATTGATTGTTTGACAAGGAACGTGCTTGATTAACAACAGATGGAAGTGGTTCAAACCCAACAGGAGAAGCAATTTGAACATCTACATTCAGCAACGCCCCGCATATCATTAAAGAATGAGCAACATTATTCCCATCACCTATATAAGCAATCGTTTTTCCAGTTAACTCTCCAAACTCTTCCTTCATAGTGAAAAAGTCTGCTAAAGCCTGACAAGGGTGTTCCAGGTCTGTTAATGCATTCAACACTGGAATTGAAGCCCATTTTGAGTAATCAAGCAGTTCTTGCTGTTCAAAGGTTCGGATAGCGAGAACATCGCAAAAACGGCTTAATACCCTTGCAGTATCTTGGATGGGCTCACCTCTACCTAATTGGGTAAATTGAGGGTTTAAATCAACTGTCTGTCCGCCTAAACGAGCCATTGCAACCTGAAAGCTGACCCTAGTTCGAGTTGATGCCTTAGTAAAAATAAGGCCTAAAATACGATTACCTAAATCAATCCTTCTATCCCCACTTTTTAACTGTGAAGCCAGATCAAACAAGGCTCTGATTTGATCAGGCAACAAATCAGAAGAGGATAAAAAGTCACTCCCTTTTAATGGAGCAAGGACAGCAGCAACACCCTTTCCATTGAGTGAAGTCATTTAAACAACTTCAAACAACCTTTATCGGATATTTATCCCCCTTTCGTCAACCCTCAAGCTTTTAATAGACCTGAAGGGATCTTGCTCCCATCAAGGAGTTGTTTGAGCTCATCTCCCTCAATAACCTCCTTCTCAAGAATCTTCTGAGATATGTTTTCAAGTAAGGGAAGGTTATGTCTCAGTATCTTTAATGCGTTTTCATGACCATCATCAACAAGGCTCCTGACTTCTTTGTCAATCGCCTGAGCAGTTGCATCACTTAATTCTCTCCTTGGATTATTACTACCTCCTAGGAATCGTCCTCCACCCTGCTTGTCATAGGCCAAAGGTCCCAAAATTTCGCTCATTCCGTAGGTCCCAACCATTTGTTCAGCTAAATCGGTTGCACGTTGAAGATCATTGGCTGCTCCAGTAGTTATTTTTCCAAAAACAATTTCTTCTGCTGAACGACCACCTAACAAAGTGGCTATTTGCCCCTGTAAATCTTGTTTTGAATTTAAAAAGCGTTCTTCTGTAGGCAATTGAAGTGTGTATCCCAAAGCACTCATACCTCTAGGAACTATAGAGATTTTGGCGACCTTGCTCCCTCCAGGCATCAGGTGACCAACAATCGCGTGACCAACCTCGTGATAAGCAACTACTTTCTTCTCATCTTCCTGAAGCACTCTACTTTTCTTCTCTAAGCCAGCTACAACTCTCTCAATTGCCTCATTCAAATCACCCTGCTCAACCTTCTTTCGCTTACTTCTAGCTGCTAACAATGCAGCCTCATTAACCATATTTGCCAAATCAGCTCCTGCAAAACCACTAGTTGCCTGGGCAATACGTTCTAGATCTACCTTTTCATCCAGCTTCACCTTTTTCACATATATCTCAAGAATAGTTTTTCTGCCTGACAAATCAGGCCTATCAACTAACACCTGCCTATCAAAACGGCCTGGTCTTAACAAGGCTGCGTCAAGAACTTCTGGCTGGTTAGTTGCAGCTAGCACAATGACAGGTTTTTCTGTCGCAGAGAAGCCATCCATTTCAGTAAGCAATTGGTTCAGAGTCTGCTCACGCTCATCGTTGCCTCCAACAACTCCCATAGAGCCAGAACGACTCTTCCCTATCGCATCTAGTTCATCAATGAAAATGATGCATGGTGCCTTTTTCTTTGCCTGTTCAAAAAGATCTCTTACACGGGCTGCTCCTGCTCCGACAAATAATTCAACAAATTCTGATCCAGAAATAATAAAGAAAGGAACACTTGCCTCTCCTGCAACAGCCTTGGAGAGAAGTGTTTTTCCAGTTCCAGGAGGTCCGACAAGCAAAACACCCTTAGGAATCCGAGCGCCAATCTCTGTATATCTTTCTGGA
This sequence comes from Prochlorococcus sp. AG-363-M17, assembly GCA_003278365.1. GTDB lineage: Bacteria > Cyanobacteriota > Cyanobacteriia > PCC-6307 > Cyanobiaceae > AG-363-P08. The sequence goes on from QCFS01000003.1 coordinate 74,885, forward strand.
GTTTTAAGGAAATCTACGATTTCAGTCAGCTCGTCCTTAGCTTCATCTACACCTGCAACGTCATCAAAAGTGACTCTTGACTCCTCATCAGGGACATACACTTTGGCCTTGCTTTTAGTGAAGCTAAGTGCACCTTGGGCACCACCACCACCCATGCTTCTTCGAGCAAAAAACTGAAGAACAAGAATAAAAATAAGCGGGGGTACGACCCAACTCAGAACTGTAGTTAAGAAATTAGGTTTTTTGGGTGGCGCAGCAGCAAACTCGACTCCTTTGTTTTCTAGTCTTTGCGGCAAATCCATATCAAATATGGGTGTTGTGGCAAGAACCGCAGGTGCTCCATCCTGGGGAGCCGATAATTCATAGCGAATTTGCTCTTGGGTTATATAAGCCCTCTTCACCTCCCCATCATTAACCTGATTTATAAAAAGGGAATATGGAACCCTCGGAATCTGATTAGTAGGGTTTGGCACCAAGCTGCTAAATAGCAAGAGCAACCCAAATCCGATCAGGATTATGTTGATGATCCCAAAACGACGATTTGGTCTGTTGTCATCCTGTCGAATCGGCATTGATTGAACCAGTCATTTCTTAGCTCCCAAACTAAGCCGTGCCAAATGAAAACGTTTAAAGGAACTGGTGTAAGAACCGAACGTACTCGGTACAAAAACCCATGGGAGCAATCCAAAAGAATTTAATATTTACATTTACAAGCTCAAAAATAAAAAGAAAGCACTCCCAAAAAATCTTTCTATAACAAAATAATTATAAAAGTTCGATTCATAGCATATTATTACTAGGTCAAAAGAAATTATAGCAATGTTGCTCTTAACAAAAGATCATCATCAAAAGCTTTAAGTTCATACCTACTTAACTTAATAACTTCACTCATAGAAGTAAATCCAAGCTCAGCAATTGGTGTGGCAGCTAATACTCCTCCCATTAGTTTTGGAGACATCATTATAGCCAACTCCTGAATACATCCTTGTTTAATAGCCAATGAGGCAAGTCTAGGACCACATTCCCATAGAACAGAATTGCAATCCTTTTTAGCTAAGCCTAAAAGCAACTGAATAGGCTCACAAGAAGGTAAAGATAACTTTTCAAACCCTTCAGGAAATGATTCAAGCAAATCCTCAGAAGTCTCTTTAGGAAATGCAATTAAGGTTCTCGCAATAGATGTATCCCAAACCCTTGCATTCGATGGCAATTCTAGTGACCTACTAAAAACTACCCTTATCGGCTCTGGCGTGGATTTACCTCTTGAGGTAAGTAAAGGATCATCAGTTCTAACGGTCCCTCCCCCAACAATAACTGCATCAACAGTTCCTCTAAGACTGTGAACCCAGTCCCGAGAAGTTTCATTGGTTATCCATTTACTAACTCCATTAGTTAAAGCTGTTCGACCATCAAAGCTCATGCCCCATTTAAGGATCCCCCACGGTCTTCCTGTAGAGACCCTATGAAGAAAAGATTTATTTTGTTCAGCTGCCAACTCTTGGAGAACTCCTGTAACAACTTCGATTCCCTCTTGCATAAGACGATGCAGACCGGATCCTGAAACACGCGGATCTGGATCCTCCAAGGCAACCACAACCCTCTTTAAACCCGAAGCCAAGATCATCTCAGTACAGGGAGGTGTTCTGCCGTGATGACAACAAGGTTCAAGTGTCACTATTAGCGTTCCGTCAATTGCCTCTTTACCTGCCTGCTCCAATGCTCCAACCTCAGCATGTGGCGCCCCTGCTCGGGCATGAAAACCCTCTCCCACAAGATTTCCCCTTTTATTAAGCACAACTGCTCCTACGAGAGGATTAGGGCTGGTTCGACCTTCTCCCAATGATGCGAGCTGAAGAGCTCGATGCATCCAATATTCCAAGGACTTGTCCGAAACTGAATCCATCAAGGGGCTTGAATCTTCTCGATTGTTCTCCACTCTTGAACAACAAAAGGAGGGACTGGCAATTCAGTGAAAACATCTTTGAGCAGTAATCTTAATGGCCTGTTATTACTAAGGTCATTCAACAGTGGGGTTAAATCAAACTCAGCGGCAGCTTCCCTTGGGTCTTTTGATAACTTCTCATTATCCAAAGTTATATCCTTTAGATTCCATGTACGAAGACCAGCCTTGACCTGAAGATTATTTGGATGATCGAAGCGAAGTGTTCCTGGATACCCAACTATTCTCAATACTTTATTATCATCAGAATCTTCTTGAGGGTAAGCAACCATTTGCCAAGTTTGATATTCAAGGTCACGTAAACTTTCTACACTTCTAACAACAGTCTGGCCTGATCTTTCTTGAATATTTTGCAATTGTGCATTAGCAGATAATGGAAGGAAGAGAAGAAGAATAGAAGCAGAGATTAAAGTAATAAAGATCCTATAAAAGCATAAGAATTCATTCCAAAAACTCGATACTGCTTTATGTTTGCAAGACATGAGGCAAGAGTTGCTATCAATTAAAAAATGAAAAATTAGACTGGAAGAAATTCCTAGAGGGATGATTCTTCTGCATCCAATAAAGAATCCAGAGTAACTGCTGTTCTAACAATTGCCTGATAATGGTTTAAGGCGCGTCTACTGCGATCCAGCCATCTTGCGGGATCTGTAGTGGCATCACTGGAAGCTGCTTGAGAAGCAGAGATCGTCTCAGGATCCATTAACTCTAGGTCCTTTTGCTGATGAACAAGAGCAATCGTCAATTCATGAAGTCGTTGACGCCTATTGAAGCTCTGACCCAAGTCCTCGATTTGCTTCTTCACGACTTTCTATTCTCTAAATCAATCATGGCCCAATGGAGTAATAATCTGAACAAAAAACCACCTTTTCATAACAGCAGGCAAGAATAAAAGAATGAAACCCTCTTCAACACATAGGCGAATATATGTTATTGGGTCAGATGCTGGAGGCATTAGAAACCTTCCAAAGCACCTTCAAAAACTTGTCTTAAAAGCGGACTCACTTGCAGGCCCAGAAAGACTTTTGGAATCATTTAAAGAATGGTGGGAGAAAAACAGCCCTAAGAAATCTCTCCCGGAGCTTTTTTCAAGCAATAAAGTTGACTTACTTATCAACTGGCTTAAAGAGCAAAATGGAACAAGCGTTCTGATTTCAAGCGGAGACCCACTCTGGTTCGGAATAGGCAGGAAGTTACTTGAAAGCTTCACTTCTAAAGAACTGCAATTTCACCCTGCACCTAGTTCCCTCCAACTAGCCTTTTCACGAATAGGCATCCCCTGGCAAAACGCTTCCTGGATAAGTCTTCACGGAAGAGATCCTTCTCCATTGTCAGCTCTTTTACAGAAAAGGCCTTCATCTCTTGTGATCCTTACAGACCCAGATGAGGGTGGAGTGGAAGAAGTCAGAAAAATACTTAAATCGTCTGGTTTAGAAAAATCCTATGCTTTTTGGATTTTCGAGCAACTAGGTCACCCAAAAGAAAGAATTCGAAGACTTTTCCCTTTTGATGAACTCTTCAACGATATTCATCCTCTGAATCTTGTATTACTTCAAGAAGACGCAACAGATGAAACTAATCCCCAAATGCTCCCATTGTTCGGTGTGGATGACGGAGTCTTCCTCCAACACAAAGATCGTCCAGGGCTGATGACAAAAAAAGAAATTAGGGTTCAACTACTAGCCGAACTTGAGCTCCCTAAAGAAGGGGTCCTCTGGGATTTATGTGCTGGAGTAGGAAGTATTGGGTTAGAAGCTCTTCGTCTTAATCCTTCCCTAAAACTTCTTTTGGTAGAAAGAAGAGGTGGGGGAGCTGCAATTATCAAGCAGAATGCATTGCGACTAGGTGTTCAACCCGATGCTGTAGTCGAAAGTGATGTTCTCACTCTTCTAGAGAAAAATATTCTTCCTGAAAATCTATCTTGTCCAAATAGAGTATTAATTGGAGGGGGTGGAATAAAAAGAAATTATCTAATTAAAGAAATTCTTGGAAGAATTTCCCCTAATGGAGTAGTAGTGATTCCCCTTGCAACTATAGAGGCCATTAAAGAGACAAAAGACATCTTAGTCTCATATGGATGTGAAATAAGTATTAGTCAACATCAATCATGGCGTGGCATCCCACTTTCAAGCGGCATTAGGCTTTCCCCCATGAATCCTGTATTTATAATAAAAGGAAGAATTGGGAGAACCTAATGATTACTCTAAGGATTATTCATTGAACCCTTTTAAAATATTCGATTCTTACATCATCACCTACATTAATATCCAAACGATTGGCTTCTCCAGCAGTCAACTCAATAACTCCATCAACTAGACCTTTTGAAGTATATGTCGGGCAAGGCAATTCAAGACAAATAGATGCATTATGCTCAATGTACACAATATTACTATCAAAAATAAACAAAATGTCTAAGGGGAATTGTGTCTTATACATCCAAAATCCTACTCGCCTTGGAGTTTCGAAAGGAAAATACATTCCTCTTAAAGGATCTAATTTACTTCGCTGCATCAATCCCAATTTTTGTTCGTTTGGACTATCAGCAACCTCTAAAAGAATACATTCGCCATTTTCAAGACAGAAATAAGCATCTAGAGGCAAAATTTGTTTATCAAGGAATTGTTGCCTTTGATTTCTAGTGTATATAAAGAGGCTTATAACAAAAATAACTGAGAAAAGTAATTCCTTAACTCTCCATTTCATTGCTTATCTGGTTTAGCAACATGAGGCAACCCCCAGCCCAGTTTATTTCTCAGAACCTGGAAAAATTCATGATCTGAAAGTCTAACAAATCGAACCGGATGATCACTACGACGTATCAAAACTCTATCTTCTGGCCATACATAACAACCTGCACTTCCATCAACAACCATCATTAATCTTTCTGGAGTAGCCGGAAAAATAGTTACAGGTTCTTGATCACTAAATACTAGAGCCCTTGATGCTAATGAATGAGGCGCAATAGGAGCTAACTCTAAAACTGGGCAATCGGGAGAAATCACAGGCCCACCTGCACTTAGTGCATAAGCAGTTGATCCAGTTGGTGTTGAAAGAATTACCCCATCAGCAGATATATCAACAGGTGCATGCCTCCCTATTGCAATTTCAAAATGGCACATACTTGTCAAAGGTTCTCTATGAAGAGCCATCTCGTTAAGAGAAAGAGCTTCCCATCTTCTTTGTTCTCCACGAAATACACTTACTACTAGGCTGGAACGAGTCTCAATACTCCATTTCTTTGCTAAGACTTGATCAAGGACCTTATCAAGATCAGTCAAATAAGCTTCAGCAAGAAAACCCATATGTCCAGTATTAATTGTGAGGATTGGAACTTGAACTGGTGCAGTTTGCCTTGCTGCAGATAGGACAGTTCCATCACCTCCAAGCACAATGGCTAGGGACATGGAAGAATCAAATCCTTTTGGAACACATGCGTTGTAACCCAAGGTACGCATATGTTGATCCGGATTAGCAAATCCAACCATTCCGCCGGCACTAGCTGCTCTAATAACAGTTAAACCAGCAAGTTCAAGGCGCTCCTCAATTTTATGAGCAATCTCTACAGCAATCTCTTTGCTGTCATTAACGATCAGTCCTACACAGGGCACCGATCGCATTAGAAAAACATCTCCATCATTCTAATAAATTTGTAAAGAATTGAACAATGCAAAAACTCATTTTGACCAAAAAATTTTTTAAGGGAAACAAATCCAACTAAAACTGATCTAAGAATCGCAGATCACTTGTATAAAGGCGTCTAATATCGTCAATTTCATGGCGCACCATACAAAAACGTTCAACACCAAGTCCAGCCGCAAATCCTCCCCATCTAGACGGATCTAATCCCAATCCCTCCAAAACTGCTGGGTCAACGAGTCCACATCCCATCACTTCCAACCATCTACCTCTCCACTGAACATCAACTTCTGCAGAAGGTTCAGTAAATGGGAAGTAACTAGCTCTAAATCTCACGGGTAAGTCTCCAAAAAAAGCCTTAAGAAAGGTAGAGACAGTACCTCTTAAGTGACCAAAGTCCAACCCCTCATCAATTGCTAAAACTTCTACTTGATGAAAAACCGGAGAATGAGTTGCATCCACCGCATCTCGCCTATAAACCCGCCCAGGGGCAACAATCCTTACTGGAGGGCGATTCTCCTTTAAATATCGAATTTGAACAGGTGATGTATGAGTACGCAATAACATGGACCCTTCTAAATAGAAGGTATCTTGCATATCTCTAGCAGGATGGTCTTCAGGAATATTGAGCGCAGTGAAGTTGTTTTCGTCGGTTTCCAGTTCAGGTCCTTCGGCTACCCGATAACCCAATCCAGCAAACAAATCGACAATATTTTCTGTTGTACGTATCAAAGGATGCCTGTGTCCTGATGGGATACCTGAGGATGGAGCAGAAACGTCCACCGTCTCTCTCGTTAACAATGCAGTCAGAGCTTCTGACTTAAATTTTTCAACTCGGGTTTCCAGAAGATCTTGCAGAGTCTTCTTTACCTCGTTAGCTCTCTTCCCAACAAGAGGTCTATCTTGACCAGAGAGACTTGCCATTCCACCAAGTATTTTGGAAAGTCGTCCTTTCTTCCCTAAAAATTCCACTCTTATTTGATTAAGTACATCTGTATCAGCGGCCTCCTCGATAACTGAAACGGCCTCAGTTTCCAGAACATCCAACTGGTCTATAAGTTGTGAAATAGTGATAGAAGTGTCCAAAGAAACTTTGTCTGAATTAAAGACTCTAATCAGGAAACACTACTAAGTTCCAACTCAGAGTGCTTACCGAAGGGATAAAGCCACAATCATGCCAATGAGAATTCTAATAAGCAATGACGACGGTGTTTCCGCGCTAGGGCTAAGAACCCTTGCAGCAGAAGCATTTAACCGTGGTCATCAAGTCACAGTTGTTTGTCCTGACCAAGAAAGATCTGCTACTGGACATGGTCTGACATTGCAAAATCCAATTAGAGCGGAGAGGGCTGATGAACTTTTCCCTAAAGGCATTGTCACTTGGAGTTGCAGCGGCACCCCTGCTGACTGCATAAAGTTGGCGCTTTTCGAACTTCTTGATGAAAGGCCACACTTAGTTCTTTCAGGCATAAATCATGGACCAAACTTGGGAACTGATATTTTTTGCTCTGGAACAGTTGCAGCCGCCATGGAAGGGACTCTTGAAGGCTTACCTTCTATGGCTGTAAGCATTGCAAGCTATCAATGGCAAGTTTTTCAACCTGCCGCAGCTATTGCATTAGATATCGCTGAAAATTCACTCGCAAAAAACTGGCCTGAAAATTTACTTTTGAATCTAAATATTCCTCCATGCTTGCCTGAAAAAATGACGGCGCTCAGATGGTCAAGGTTATCAATCCGAAGATATGACGAGCAATTCTCAAAACGACTAGACCCAAGAGGAAGCAACTACTTTTGGTTGGCAGGTGAGGCAGTGAAAGACCTTGAGTCAGCAGGAGAAGGGCCTCGCGAATGGCCAACTGATGTAGCTCTAATAGAAGCAAATACTCCTGCTTTAACTCCCATCCAGCCAGATCTCTTTTGGAGAGGGGCAATATCAGATCTCCCAGAAATTTAAGAGGCTATCAACCAGCTCGATATATTCTCTGCAATAGCCAAAGAGAGATAATTAATCCAAATAGATGTGCAAAAAGCACCTGAGTATTGCTAAGCACAGAAAGCATCTCTATTGATGTGATGGGATATCCAACAAGACTTTGTCCAGAGCCTCCAGCCATAGGTGATCCAAAAAAACCTGGAGCCTGTAAAGAAGCTTGTACAAAAAGACTTCCTGCTAAAGCTTGATAACCAACTGATGAAAAAACCAATCCCAATAAATCTGCAATCACGCCCCGTTTAAGCAAACGTCCCGTCTCACCCCTACTAGGCCTTGCCGCGCTATCAAGAGCTCTTCCAGTGCGTACTATCAACCAACCCTGCCAAAGGCTGAAGAGGAGGACAAAAAACGCCAAAGTAGTTAATGACAAGCCAGGACCTAAACCCAATGCCCTTTCTGAGTTTCGAGCTAGGCGTCCTCCAATATTGTTAAACAGCAGGACTCCTACTACAACAATGCCAAGTGTTGTCTGCACCCAAAAACGAAGCCAACCTATTCGGCGTAACCCTAAGGAAAGCAGCTGAAAATCCAATCGATCAGCCATGAAATTTCTAACGACGCTCGTACAAACTTGCCATCAATGCCCTCCGTGTGCACGAAAATTGTGATTCCACTATGTTCCCCAAAAGAAGCGAAAACGCCCACATCACTTGCTCTAGGTAGTTTCGATGGGCTACATGCAGGGCATCGAAAGGTTATAGAAGTTGTTGTAAATGACGCCCCTGGAGTCCCAACGGTAGTTAGTTTCTGGCCTCACCCACGAGAAATACTTTATGCAGAGCCCAGGTTGAGATTAGACCTCCCTTCAGAGAAGACCTCACTATTAACCCCTATTGGTGTCGAGCAATTAGTTCTTGTACCTTTCAACCTTGAACTAGCAGCAATTAGTGCCGAAGAATTCTTTGAAGAAATGCTTATAAATAACCTCCACGCTCGAAGAATTGCTGTTGGTCAAAACTTCCGTTTTGGTCGAAACAGAGAAGGCGACGTAAATAAGCTGCAAGACCTTGGCCAAGCAGCAAATATAGAAATCTTAGTAATACCAATTCTCGAAGACAAAGACGGGCGAATGAGCAGCAGTCGAATACGCAAAGCATTAAGCGAAGGAAATCTGGAAAAAGCTAGAAGCCTTATGGGAAGGGCCTATCAATTCAGTGGCAAAGTAGTCAAAGGTCGTGGACTGGGAAAAAAGATTGGATGGCCAACTGCAAATATTGAAGTAGACGGTCGAAAGTTCCTACCAAGTCTTGGCGTATATGCCGCATGGGTTTGGATTAATGGGTATGAAGATCGATTGCCTGCCGTAATGAATCTTGGTCCCCAACCAACTGTGGATCCAACTTCACCATCAAAAGTGGAAGTCCACATCATAGATAAGAACATTGAATTAGACGGGACTCAAATGACTGTTGAGCCTATAAAAATACTGCGCACCCAAAAAAAGTTTGCCGATCTAAACGCTCTAAGCAACCAAATTGGCAAAGACGTAGAAATAGCTAATGTATTTTTTCGGTCTCTTTAAAGTATTCGATATTCTCACCCTAAAGCTGGATATGCATTACCCAACCCCCAGACAATGAAACCAGCTATGCCTCCAAGCAAAATAATTCCCCAAATCAACAAATTAATTATGCTCTCAATAGCATTTTTCTCCATGAAAGGAATTCGGCGTGAGGTCTTGCCAAGCCTGACATGAAATCCATGACTAAAGCACCTCTTGTAGATCTACGTATCGCTCAATTAATAGACGCAAATCTCGACAGAGGACGAGAAGGCCTGAGAGTCATTGAAGATTGGTGTCGATTTGGCCTTAAGGAAAAAGAGCTGGTAATAAAGCTAAAAAATCTTCGCCAAGAATTAGGGGCAAAGCATCACGTGAATTACAAAAGGGGGCGTTCCACATCCTCTGATTCAGGCATAGGCCTTAATCATCCATATCAACAATCCAGAGCCAACCCTTTTGAAATTGTTTCAGCAAATTGCGCAAGAGTTCAAGAAGCCATGCGTGTAATAGAAGAATTTACCAGAGTATTTGATCCTGAACTATCTAAAATCGCTGAAAAAGTACGTTATAATCTTTATGAAATCGAATTAGAAATAATCAGAACTTCTAAGGGTAAAAAAAGGAGAGATAAACTAGCAAATTGCAAACTTTGTCTAATAACATCACCTCACAAAGACCTAAAGAGGATAGTCAACCAGGTTTTAAAAGTTGGGGTAACAATGATTCAGTATCGATGTAAAGAGATGAGCGATAGAGATAAAATAAATGACGCGCTGGAGCTTGCTGATATATGCCACAAGCATGGCTCACTATTTATAGTTAATGATAGAGTTGATATTGCAATTGCAGCAAGGGCTGATGGAGTTCATCTAGGTCAAAAAGATTTTCCAACTGATGTCGCAAGAATGATTTTAGGGAGCGAAATGTTAGTTGGTAGAAGCACTAATTGCCTTGAACAAATCCATCTAGCAGAAGCAGAAAAATGTGACTATGTAGGGCTAGGACCTATCAACAAAAGTAAGACAAAAGAAAACTTGAAGTCTATAGGCACTAATTGCCTCCAAGAAATCACAAAAACAACTCACATTCCTTGGTTTGCCATTGGTGGAATTAACATCTCAAACCTAAGAGATTTAATTGAATTAGGGACAAAGAAAATAGCCGTGTCAGCGTCAATAATGGATGCGAAAGACCCTGGCAAAGCAGCTCAAGAATTACTTAAGGTCATTAAATGAAACTACAGATCAATGGAAAGCAAAAGGACTTAGGCCCTTACTCATCCCCACCAAGCCTCTCCTCTGTGGTCAAGACCCTTGGCCATAATCCACTAACTGTAGTGGTTGAATTCAATGGAATTATCATCAACTCACAACTGTGGGAAGATCAAAAAGTCAAAGATGGAGACAAGCTTGAAATTGTCACGATAGTTGGAGGAGGTTCCTAAAATCTGTTTGTAGTTTGTAGATAGAAAGAATTGCTTAAGACTTCAAACCTTCCATCAAGGCAATGGGGTAGACGCTTGCTAGCAGGACTGTTAGTCCCCTTTGTGATATCAGCTCTTCTGGTATTGCAACCGCAACCTTCATTCGCTGCTAAGGGAGGAAGA